>QMYF01000059.1 GCA_003662515.1 Candidatus Hecatellales archaeon
ATGTAGAGGATTTTTATGCCTAGAGGATTCCAGCCCTGGCTTCTAAGCCTAAGATAGGCTTCAAAAACTGGTAGAACAGCCGCCTCGGTTTTCCCGCTTCCCGTAGGCGCCAGGAGGAAAACGGTTTCCCCTTCAAGGATGGGTTTGAAGGCTTCCCTCTGGATGGGGGTAGGCTCCGTGAAGCCAAGCCTTTCCAGCTCCCTCCTCAAAACCGGAGAGAAAAGACTGAAGCCGCTGGCCATACGCTTGAGTCCTCCTTTCCCCTGTTAGGGTGCTGTAAGGTAGGTGGCAGCCCCGTAGAGGGCTGTGAGGGCTCCCAGCGTCAGGTGGGCGAGGCGGAGAAGCGTGAAGGCTTGCCTTGAAGCCTTGAAGGCTTGGAGCCGTAGGGCTAGGAGGAGAAGCCCTGTAGCCAGCGTTAAGGCTCCGTGAAGCAGCGCCACGTTGGCAAGCCCGTAATGGTCAAGCTGAAGCATCAAGGCTTCCTCCCCACGGGGTAAATGTAGATGGGCTTATGGTTTCCGGGGGCTCCAAGAATCTTCTGCACCTCGTCGTCGTGGAAGGCCCCCACAGCCACGGTGGCTAAGCCTAGAGCCTCAGCCTGAAGATAAAGGTTTTCACCCACATGGCCAGCCTCCATGTAAACGTATCTTACGCCTCTCTCGCCGTAGCGGCTTGTGGTCCGCTCGAAAACCGCGCATATCACGATTTTGACGGGAGCCTTCTCCACCCAAGGCTGGTTTAAGGCTGCCCTGCAGAGCTCCCCTGAAAAGTCTCCAGCCTTAATAGGCTGAAGGCTATGCTGCTCCGGAATATAACGGTAAACACCGGGGTTTAAGTCTTCAACTCCCCCCGCTGAAACCATCACGTAAACCTCCAGCGGGTAGGTGGCTCCGGCGCTGGGAGCCGCCCTGAAACCCCGCTTGGGGTCGGTTATCCCCTGGGCAGCCCAAAGCAGCTGGCCCAGCTCCCAAAGCTTTAAAGGCTCCTCAGCGTAGACCCGCTGGGACCTCCGCTGGGCTATAGCCTCCTCCACGGTAAGCTGGCCTTTAAGCCTTGGGGGTGGAAGCTTCACGAGGCCTGTTTCCCCGGTGGAGGCTTTTTCTTCCTCTGCGGGGGGATGGACTATCCGGATGGCTTCCAGCTGGAAGGCTGACCAAACCGAGAACAGGATTATGGCTGTGAAGGTTAAAGCTGAAATTTTAAAGCTTAAATTTTCAGCCAGGCTTCTCCACCAGAAGGAGGGAAGCCTTCCAGCCAGATTTACTTTTCCTTAAGCTTCCTCTCCAAGTACTGGAGGAAGATTTTCAGGTCGGTTTTCCGGGTGGGAGACCTCTCCGAGGCGATGAGCTCCCGGAAAGCCTCAAGAAGCCTGACTGGGTCTTGGAAGGTTCCCCAAGCCTCGTAAACTTTCCGTTTAACCCACTCCATGTCTTCCAGGTAGGGTGAAGCCTCGGCTAGGGCTTCCTCCACTAGGCTTCTCTCCTTCATTTCTCCTCTTCCCAGCCTTCTAGAAGCGAGGTTAAGGCTGCTAAGGCTAGTAGGACCAGCATGCAAGCGAACAGGATTGGCTCCAGCAGGGTTAAAGGCCTCCGGTTTGACGATTTCGCCTTCAACCTTCCATGGGAGTTTCGAGGCTTAAATTTTTTAAGGCGGGAGAATAGGTATTCTCCAAGGTGGCTTAGAAGGCTTAAATGGGGCGTAGGACAGGTTGAGCGGTCAGGTTGGCAAGATAGTTAGGATTGCCGGTCCTGTGGTTGTGGCTGACGGTATGACTGGAGCGCAGATGTATGAGCTGGCTAGGGTGGGCGAGGAAAAGCTTGTGGGTGAAATCATCAGAATTGAGGGTGACAAGGCTACTGTTCAGGTTTACGAGGAGACCAGCGGGCTTCGGCCTGGAGACCCTGTAGAGCGGACGGGTAAACCCTTATCCGTGGAGCTCGGCCCAGGCATCATAGGGCAAATTTACGATGGAATTCAGAGGCCTCTCACCAGCGCCGCCGAGCTGGTAGGCGCCTTCTTCACCCGGGGAATAGCCATTCCACCCTTAGACCGAAACAAGAAATGGTCTTTCAAGCCTAAGGTTAAGGCTGGAGACAAGGTGGTTGAAGGAGACGTTTTAGGCGAGGTTCCCGAGACTCCCCTCCTCATCCACAAGATTCTGGTTCCCCCAGGTGTGAACGGCAAGGTTAAACATGTCGCCAAGGAAGGAGACTACAAGGTGGCTGACGAAATCGCGGTTATCGAGACGGCTGAGGGTGAAGTAAGCCTCCCCATGTATCAGACCTGGCCTGTGAGGAAGCCTAGACCCTACAAGCGGAAGCTTCCACCAACCACGCCGCTCATCACAGGCCAGCGGATTATTGACACTTTCTTCCCGATGGCTAAGGGAGGCCAGGGAGCCATTCCAGGAGGCTTCGGCACAGGTAAAACCGTGATGCTTCACACCATCGCCCAGTGGGCTGACACCCACGTGGTGGTTTACGTGGGCTGCGGGGAGCGGGGCAACGAGATGGCTGAGGTGCTGGAAAGGTTCCCCAAGCTTAAGGACCCGAGAAGCGGGAGGCCGCTCATGGAGCGAACCGTGCTCATAGCCAACACCAGCAACATGCCTATCGCGGCTAGGGAGGCCAGCATCTACACGGGAATCACCATCTGCGAATACTTCAGAGACATGGGCTACGACGTAGCCCTTCAGGCTGACTCCACCTCAAGGTGGGCTGAAGCCTTAAGGGAAATCTCTGGAAGGCTTGAGGAGATGCCGGGTGAGGAGGGATACCCAGCCTACCTCGGCTCAAGACTCTCCGAATTCTACGAGCGGGCTGGAAGAGTTGAAGTTTTAGGTTCCGAGCCTAGAATAGGCTCGGTCAGCGTGGTGGGGGCTGTTTCACCTCCTGGAGGAGACTTCTCCGAGCCTGTCACCCAGAACACTCTGCGAATCATTAAGGTGTTCTGGGGTCTCGACAAGGCTTTAGCCGAGCGGAGACACTTCCCAGCCATTAACTGGCTTACCAGCTACTCCCTCTACTGGGAAACCCTCGAAGAATGGTTTAGGAAGAACGTGAGTGAGGAGTGGCCTGAGCTTAGGGCTAAAGCCATGGAGCTTCTGCAGAGGGAGGAAGAGCTTCAGGAAATTGTGAGGCTGGTGGGTCCTGACGCTCTCTCCGACGCTCAGAGAGCCATCCTTGAGGCGGCTAGGATGATTCGGGAAGACTACCTGATGCAGAGCGCCTACCACCCCATCGACAGCTACTGCAGCCCGCAGAAAAGCTACCACATGCTCAGGGTTATCATTAAGTTCTACGAGCGGATGAAGGCGGCTGTCGACAGAGGCATACCCATCAAAGACATCATCAACCTGCCCGTAATCGAGGAGATAGCGAGGATGAAGCTAGCCACCATCGACGATGCACCTAAGGTTTGCACCGAAATTGAGAAGCATATTGATGAGGCGTTTGAGAGGCTTTATGCTTCGGCTAGGAGGGTGGCTGTAGCATGAGTGCGCCTGTAGTTGCAGGGAAGGAGTATTCTACGGTTAAGGAGATTGCTGGCCCTCTGCTCTTCGTGGAGAGAACTAGTGGGATAGCCTACGGTGAAGTAGTTAAGGTGAAGACTCCCGCGGGGGAGGAGAGGACAGGGCAGGTGCTGGAGGTTGGTGAAGGCTTCGCCGTGGTTCAGGTTTTCGAGGGAACCTCAGGCTTAGATGTTTCCAGCACCGTGGTGAGGTTTGCAGGGGAAACCTTACGGTTCCCCGTCTCCATGGACATTATGGGCAGAATCTTCGACGGGAGCGGTAAGCCGATAGACGGCGGGCCGGAAGTTATCCCGGAGGATGAATGGGACATTCACGGGGCACCCATAAACCCGTATTCTCGAGCCTACCCCTCCGAGTTCATTCAGACAGGGCTTTCAGCCATCGACGGGATGAACACGCTGGTTAGAGGCCAGAAGCTTCCCCTCTTCTCGGGCTCCGGTCTCCCCCACAACATGGTGGCCGCCCAGATCGCCCGGCAGGCGAAGGTTCCAGGCAAAGAGGAAGAGTTCGCCGTGGTTTTCGCAGCCATGGGAATCACCTCAGACGAGGCGAGATTCTTCAGGGAGGACTTCGAGAAGAGGGGTGCCATGGACAAGGTGGTGATGTTTGTCAACCTTGCCGACGACCCGGCCATTGAGAGGCTTATCACCCCGAGGCTGGCCTTAACCTCAGCCGAATTCCTAGCCTTCGAATACGACATGCACGTGCTAGTCATCCTAACCGACATGACCAACTATGCTGAGGCTCTCCGGGAAATCTCGGCAGCCAGAGAGGAGGTTCCGGGCAGGAGAGGCTACCCAGGCTACATGTACACAGACCTAGCCACCATCTACGAGCGGGCTGGAAGAATCCACGGGAAGAAGGGCTCGGTAACCCAGATGCCCATTCTCACCATGCCCCACGACGACATCACCCATCCGGTGCCCGACCTGACAGGTTATATTACTGAGGGGCAAATATACTTGGAGAGAGGCCTCCACATGAGGGGAATCTATCCGCCCATCAACGTGCTTCCCAGCCTTTCCCGGCTGATGAACGAGGGAATCGGCAAGGGTAAAACTAGGGAGGACCATAGGCAGGTGGCAGACCAGCTCTACTACGCCTACGCTGAGGGGAGAAGCCTTAGAGAGCTGGTAGCCGTGGTAGGTGAGGAAGCCCTAACCGACAGGGACAGACAATACTTGGAGTTCGCCGACAGGTATGAGAGGGAATTCGTGAACCAGGGACCCTACGAGGACCGAGACATTGAAACTACGCTGGACCTGGGTTGGGAACTGCTGGCAAGCCTGCCTGAAGGAGAGCTCAAACGGATAGACCCAGCCTTCATCGAGAAATACCATCCCAAATACCGCGGGAAAACAGCCGCTAAAAGCAGCGGGTAAACTGAAATCCTAAACCGTTACTTTCCTATTTTTCTTCCCAGATTAAACCGGCATGGATACCGGGTTTTCATCAGTGCTTAAGATGGCTTTCTCCTCAAGCATCCTCCTAACATGTTTGGGTTTGGAAAACATTCCCAGATGCGCCTGACCATCGTAAAAC
>QMYF01000060.1 GCA_003662515.1 Candidatus Hecatellales archaeon
ACATAGACTTGGAGGAAGCCTCCCTAAACAAGTATCCTGGGAAATGTCCTAAATGTGGAAAGGAGAAATGTAGCTGTCCGGAAGCCTAGGGTGGCTAGGCTTCCTTTCCGCCTTTAAGTTTAAGCCAGAACTCCTTGTTTAGGATGCAGCCTGGATCGGGGGCGAGTACGTCTCCGAAGTAGTTGTAGGCTCTAGCCCGGCAGCCTCCACAAGTATAGCGGTACTCGCAGGAGCGGCAGTTTTCTTCCAGCAGGTCTTTGTCTCTGAGCATTTTGAGTAGGGGGTTGGTTTTCCAGAGGGTTTCAAAGTCGTCGTGCAGCAGGTTTCCTAGCCTTACAGCTTCCTCGTGGGGGAAGAAGACGCAGGGGTAAATGTCTCCGTTAGGCTCTATGGAAATGTAGAAGCGTCCTGCTCCACAACCTCCAATGAAGTCTGCCAGCTGTTTAAGCTGGCCTGTAAGTTTGGGATTATAGAAGTGGGTTGGAATTATGGTTTCACCGGGCTTCTCAAGCTCTTCCACACGGATGATTTTCTCTAGGTCTGGGCTGGACTTTATTCTTTCCCAGATTTTCCCCTCCTCGATTTCCTGAGCGATCCTCGCAAAGTAGGGAGCCGTGGAAAGCACGTTTATACGCTTGGTTTTAAGCATGTTCCAGCAGGTGATGAGGAGGGCTTCCCGCTCTTCGGGGGAGAGGTCCGAGTCAACTATTTCTCTCCCCCTACCTGTGGGAACGAAGTTGTAGAGCATAAACCAGTCGGCGCCAAGTTTTTCCACGAAATCTACGAGTTCGGGAAGCTCCTTGTAGTTGTATTTGGTGGCTGTGGCTGCAACCTCCACGAAAAGGTCTTCAGCCACGCAGTTCTCGATTCCTTTAACGGTTTTCTCGAAGGCTCCTGGAACCCCACGGAACCTGTCATGGGTTTCCGGGTTCACACCGTCGAGGCTTATCTGGACGAATTGGAGGCCTGCCCGCTTATATTCTTTAACCTTCTCCCGGGAGGCGAAAGCTATCGCGTTGGTGGCCATGGCCACGTAGATTCCCTGCTTAGCCGTATGCTCCACCAGCTTCAACATGTCAGGCCTGACGGTTGGCTCTCCTCCGGAGAAGGCTAAGATAACCACGCCCGCCTTCGCCAGAATATCTATGCCTCGCATGGCCTCTTCAGTGTTAAGCTCTCCCTCCACAGGCATGCCGGGCTCGGAACGCTCATAACAGTGGATGCAGCGGAGGTTGCACGCCCTGGTTATGTCCCAGACCACCTGGAAGGGGGCTCCGGGCACGTAAGGCTTCCTCACGCCGAAGTAGGCTATCCCCTTAATCACGTTCACCAAGCCTTTACGCCAGTAGGGGTCGCTAAACTTTTTCTTCAGCTTCTCGTCGCTTACTCCGAAGGCTTTAGCACCCTTCTTAATCACAGGGGAAATCAGTTTTTTAGCCAGCTTGCACGCCAGACAGGCATCCTTCCTCAAGCCTATGTAGAGTTCTAAGGCTACCTCAAGCCTGTTTCCGCCATCCTTTTCACAGTAGCCTGAAAGCCGGGTGAGAAGGCTGCGGGTAAGCGGGTTATCTGCCACTCTCTTGAAAACCTGAACGGTATCCGTCAGGGAAGCTGAAGATTCTTTAGATTGTTCACCTGCCAGCAGGTTTACCCCCTTTAATCCAGGGTTAAGGCAGGTTTAAACCTAAAAATTAACCGTTCCTGACATTTTAAAGGATTATGGGCTGCTGGCCCAACCCCGTAAGCTCATAGGTAACCCTTCTCCCAGACCTAATCTTTCTAACCAGCCTCCTACTCTCCAAAAGCCGCAAATGATACCTCAGGGAGGAGGTGGAAAGCCCGGTTTCACTTCTCAGGGTTTCAATATCGGAGGGATGCTTCCCTAAGGCGTCAAGTATTAAGGTTCTCGCTTTAAGGCCAGCCCTCCTATTCTTAAAGTTTGGAAGATAAGCGTTAGGGTTGAAAACTGCCCTAGCCATCTCTAAAGGAAAACTATTCTCCATTAGGCTATGAGGTTTACTCTCCGGCTAGAGGAAGTCTGTCAGCCGAACCTTTCTGGCTTCTCCCTCAGCCTTCTCCGAGGCGAAAACAGATTCTATTTCGCTTTTCACCAGGGCGATACGCTGCTGGTAGTAGTCTTCGATGCCGTAGGCTTCAGCCAGCCAGCGGGCAACCTCCAAATACTTCTCCACTGTTCCACGGTACACGGTTAAGGTGAGTTCGCCTCCGCAACGTAGGCATCGCCCTTTCAAAGGTATCCTCCGGAAGCGGGCGTTGCAACGTTTACAGCGGAAAGACTGGGAGGCGAAAACTTTAAGGTTTCCAACAATGTCCCGCATGAGGTGGACGGATAAAACTTTTTTCGCCACCTCTTTAACGTCTACACCTTCAATCTGCTGCATCAGCCTCATCTGGCTTCGAAGCTTCTCCATCATGGTTTTAAGCCGCTTATACGTGTTCTCCCGCACACCTAGGTTTATGTTTGAAACCTCATGGGAGTACCCGTAGCCCTCATACTGTTCAGGCCTCCCAAGCCTGTGTTGAACCATATCGATGAGGGGGGCAACATGCTTTGGAGGAGGCTCCTCAAGGCTTCTCAGATAAAACTCTAGGGGATAACGGTTTGCAAGGTCGAGGCTCCAAACCTGGTCGTCAACCTCCTGCGGATTAACTATGGGCAGAAGAAGCATTGGGGAATCCATTATTCCTCCAACCTGGGCGGGTAGGTATTCCCGGGAGAAGTTCAGTAAAACATCTAGGAGCAGCATTACGGAGTCTTCGTCGCCGTCGCAGTCTCTACGTTTGGCAGAAATCCATAGGGGGTGGGAGTAGCATACGTTATGTTTGGTGAAACCTATGATGCGGCCTAGAACTCCGCAGAGCGTGTGGGGTGAGAGTCCCACCACTAGGTGGCCTACCAGGTCCTCCTTACTCTTAACATTGTAGTATCTCGGCAGTCCATAGAGGCGTTCAAGCAACTCGTCGAGGAAGCCTGCCACCCTAACCAGAAATTCAGCGCACCTCTCCGAGACCACTATGTCCTGAACTTTAAGTTCACATATTTGCTCGGGGCTCTCTAAGGGTTTGCCTTCCCTGTCAACTGTGTAGCCTAACTGTCGAAGCCTTTCTACTGGAACCCCTATCTCGGCGGGTTTAAAGTGGGTTAAAGGTGCGTTGGTGGCGTCGAAGCGAACCGTTCCATCCTTGAAAACCGTCAGGTCGAATCTGGCTCGAAGCAGGCCCTTCTCTAAGGGTTCAGGAAGCTTCGACTCGTTGGTTAAACCTTTAACGCCTTTGAGAACCTCAGGGATGGATACGCCTATCCTTTTAGCCGCCCTCTCGAGGAGGGAGCCAAGGTTTACAGGCCTCTTAGTGTAGGCTTGCAGTTTCACCCCGCAGCGTGGACAGGTTTCCCCTTCGGCGGGGCGCAAACATTGGGGGCAAACCTTCTGGGGGATTGTTCTAACCCCGCAGAGGGGGCATGTCGGCTCGAAGCCTTCCAAACCGCAGGAGGGACACTTTCTAAGGGCTATTTCAACCTCAACGGTTTTCTTCGCAGCCTCCACGAGGTTTCTCTGCGGTCCGCCTGCCAAGCCCACGGGGAAAAGCACGTGGACTGGAGGCTTCATTTTACGCTCCTTAGCCTTTTCAGGCCTCCCCATCCGCACGCCCACAAACCTAGCATACTTATCCCTAACCTCGAATCCCGCGAGGAGGCTTACCAGCCTCAGCGGGGAAAGCCGGGCAGCCTCCAACTCTACCCCTGCCTTCCCCAAGCCTAAACAGCGGGCTAAGGCTGACGCATCTCCCCCGCTAACCAAGATTTTCCCTTGGCCAACCAGGTGAGGAATCAGAAGCTTCTCGAGAAGCCGTTTGGTTTCCCCGTCTTCAGGGTAAAGAATAGAATAGACTTTCCCGTCAGACTGCTCGACGTGAGCCTTCAAAGTTAAGCTTCTAAGCCTTAGAATTTCTTCAACCGTCAGGTTCTTCCAGAAGTAGGTGTAGCGGGAGTGAAGCGGAACCTTCAAGCTTTCCGACAGGGTTAAAGCTTCATCTGCCGACGGGTAAACTTCTAAAGGCTTCTTCAAAAGCTCTTCCAGCCTTTCCGTGGAGATGCCTGTAAGCTTGGAAGCCTCCTCCAGCGAGCCTCCGCAACGCTGCTGAAGAGCTAGCTCAAGCTCCCAAGCCCACCATTCCTCCACAAAGCTGGAGGGAACCAGAGGCCTATCATTCTCATAGAATTCAGCGTAGGACACTAGGAGGTCTCCAAGAAAGAGGATCTTCTCTATTTCGCCTTTAAGCTTGGAAGCCTCCTCCACGGTTTCAACTCTGACCACCGAGCCTGACCTAAGCTTCACGAGGGGAGGCTCAATAGACTCCACAGCGCTCACAATGCCTCCCTTCCCGGGAAGCTCAAGTTTAAGCTGGGTTCCCACAGCAATGAAGCCTTCCAGAATGGTCATGGTGGCTGGGTGAACGCCTACGCTGGTGAGGCCTGTATGCCTTGCCCTTCCATACCTAAGCCTGAAGCGGCCCTCATAGTTGGGGGAGGGAAGCGAAAAGACAGGTCTCCCAGCGATGATGTCTTGAAGGTAGCCTGCCTCGCTCTCCACGTTTTTCCCAGCCACCACGTTTCGAAGCCAATCCCACCCTGAAAGCTTCAGGCTTTCCACAGCCTTCCAAACCTTGGAGGCTCTACCGGCTATCCCGTCGTTCACCACCCGGAGGGCTCCACCCCTAACCGCGTTGGTTTCTATGCCTGGAATGTCCCGGAAGGTTGAAACCTCCACGGGGTCCGTTTTAATCCCTGTAACCTCCACCGGAAGATTTCTAAGCACGTATTCGATGGTTTCGTCGCTGACATGATATTGGAAGCGGCCGACCTCCCTCTCGTAGAGGCGGAGCTCCTCAATGAAGCGGCCGACCTCGTCGTCGCTAGCCTTCCAGGCTTCCAAGCCTAGAATCCGGCGGACATAGTCTCCCAAAACCACGACGAGCGCCTGCTCGGTTCCCCCAGCTGAACGCATGGGGCCTGCAAAGTAGATGGCGAGGTGGGGCT
>QMYF01000061.1 GCA_003662515.1 Candidatus Hecatellales archaeon
GAAGAATATTTGGCTGGAAGGTTTAGGCAGGTTTTCGGTTTGAGGCCGCAGGAGGCTTGAAGCTCCACGTCCTAATCCCCATGAAAAGCCTGAAGGCTTCCAAAAGCCGTTTAGCCTCCATCCTAAACCTTGAAGAGCGGAAAAAGCTTACCCTCTGCATGCTCCAGGACATGGCTGAAACCCTGCGGAAGGCTAAGCCTCCCGTAAGCAAAATTTTCCTAGCCACCTCAGACCTTAAACTCTTGGACTTGGCTGAAACCCTTGGCATGGAGCCTCTCCGCGAAAACGCCGACCTCGGAGTTAACAGTGCCGTAAGTTTAGGGGTTAAACGCTGCCTTGAGGAGAGGGGGGACGCCTTGCTGGTTCTCCCCGGAGACCTCCCCCTCCTCTCGCCTGGAGACCTGCAGGTTTTAGCGGAGCTTGGCCAGGCTGAAAACTCGCTGGTGATCACGCCCTCCCTAAGGTTTGATGGAACCAACGCCCTGCTGCTTCACCCCCCCAACCTTATGGAAACCTCCTATGACAGGGACAGCTTTAAAAACCATTTAGCCTCCGCCCTAAGCAGAAGCCTCACCGTTAAGGTTTACCTTTCCCTCCGCGTTATGCTCGACCTAGACCTTCCCGAAGACCTTCAACACTTTTTAAGGCTTAAAGCTGGCCTGAACACTGAAACCTATAGGTTTGCTGCAGGGTTGAGGCTGGTGTAAGGCTTGCTGATAGGTGTGGCGACGAAGAATGCTGAATCCTGGTGTTCAAGGAAGATTATTGAGGCTTTAAAGGCGAGGGGGGCGGAGGTTTTAGCCTTCTCCCTCTCCCAGGTGGTGGCGAGGGTAGGCTTTAAGGATGCCCCCGCCCTAGAAGCCAGAGAGGTTGACCTTTCAAGGTTGGGTTGCCTCCTTGTGCGCCCTATAGGGCCTGGAAGCCTCGACGAAATAATTTTCCGCGTGGACCTGCTTCACAGGCTTGAAAGGCTTGGAGTTCCCGTGGTGAATAAGCCCTCGGCCATCGAGAGGGCTGTCGACAAATATTACGCTTTAACCCTACTGGAGGCAGCTGGCCTTAAGGTTCCCAAAACCGTGGTTACCGAGAGGCCTGGGGAAGCCTTCAAAGCTTTCCCCCAGCTGGGTGGAGACATTGTGATTAAACCTGTCTTCGGCTCGAGAGGTTTAGGGGTTACAAGGGCTTCAGACCAGGAGGCTGCAGGCCGAATTTTCAGGCTTCTCTCCTACAACCATTTCGTCCTCTACGAGCAGGAGTTTATCAGGCATGGCGGGAAGGACGTCCGCTGCTTCGTGATCGACGGGCAGGTGGTGGCTTCGATGCTTAGGCTGGCTGGTGAAGGCTGGAAAACCAATGTGAGCCGGGGTGGAACCCCCATACCCTTCAAGCCTGGGAAAGTCCTAGAAGAAGCAGCCATTAAGGCTGCTGAAGCCTTAGGCTGCGAAATAGCCGGCGTAGACCTCATGGAAACTGCTGATGGAGAAATCTATGTTCATGAGGTTAACAGTCAGCCTGGCTTCCGGGGTCTTCAAACCTCCAGCGGGGTGGATATTGCAGGCCTGATAGCTGAATACCTTATAAGGAAGGCTAAACGTTAGCTTCTAAAAGCTCTTTAAGCTCCTGATGCAGCCTCAGCAGGTGCTCATTGTAGTCTATTTCGCCTCTTTCAACCCTATCCATAACCTCCTCCAGCTTCCTCGTGAACTCCTCTGAAACCAGGCTTCCAAACCGCTGGGAAAGATAACTGTAAACTTTTATGCCTAGGCTTGTGGGGAAGAGGAACTTCTTCCTCTCAACCAGGTAACGGTGCTCAAGCAGCCTGCTCACGGTTACCGCGTAGGTGCTCGGCCTGCCGATGCCTCTCTCCTTCATCTGCTCTACAAGGCTTCCCTGTGTGAAGTAGGGCTTGGAAGGTATAAGCTTCAAGTCCTTACTGGAAACCTCGAATTCGCCTTCAGGCAGGGTTTCCACCTTGACAGGTATAAACCTGTAGAAGCCTTCCTTCAAAACCTCCACGGTAAACTCTTTCACCTCTTCAAAGTCTCCAACTTTAACCTTAAACCTCCTCTTTTTAACCTCCGCCTCCTGCGCCTGAGAGGCCATGAAACGCTTGAAAATTAGGTCGTAGAGGCGGAGATGCTTCCCGGTAAGCCTCCCCCTCAAGGCTCCAGTGTAAAGCATAAGTCTTAACTGTTCAACGTCCACCGGCCTTGTAGGCCTAATACATTCGTGGGCTCCAGCCTCACTCCACTTCCTCGGCTTGTAAAGCTCCTCCATCCCGTTTTCAGCCATGTAGCGGTGGGCCACCGACATGCCTGCCGTGGAAACCCTGATGGAATCCGTCCTATGGTAGGTTATCACACCGCTCTCGAAGAGGTCTTGGGCAAGCTGCATGGTGAGGTTGGCGTCAAACCCGAAGATGCGAGAAGCCTCCCTTATAAGGGCGTCTGTGGAGAGGGGTGGAGGAGGATTCACAGTTTCCACCCATTCCTCGCCTCCCTCCACCCTCACTTTTTCCAGGGTCTCGTAGAGCTCCTTCGCCTTCTCAGCGTCCGGAATGGTAAGTTTAACCTTGAAGCCGTCGGCTTGAACCGTTAGAAGACCCTGCTTCTTCTTCGCCTCCTCGGTGCGCTCTATTACCCAGCCTAAAACCGGGGTTTGCACCCGCCCGGCGGAAAGCCTCCTACTCCCAAAAATCTTCCAGAGGTGCTGGCTGAGCTCGAAGCCAACCCAACGGTCTGCCACCCTTCTAACCGTCTGTCCCTCCACTAGGTGGATGTCAAGGTTGCGGGTAGCCTTCAAAGCCTCGGTGAAGGCCCTCCTAGTCACCTCGTGAAACTCAGCTCGAACAATCCGGTCGTTGAAAGCTTTAAGCATGGACGCCACATCGTAGGCAATCTTCTCCCCTTCAGTGTCGGGGTCCGTGGCTAAAACAACCTCTTCAACCTCTTTAGCCAGCTCCCTTAAAGCCTCCACCACCGAAAGCTTATCCAAAAACTCTTCAGACTTACATCGCGGGCAGGTAGGCTCCCCTGTGAACTGTTCACCGCATTTAACGCATTTCTTTATGGTTTCGAAAATGGGAACCACGTATTCGTTGACTTCCACTCCGTGGAAGCCTCTTCCAACGGTTAAATCGAAGATGTGTCCTCCCGTAGCCACAATGTTGATTACAAGGTTTTCAGCGTTAACCTCGTAAACGGTGAGGTTTCCAACCTTCCTTCTGGCAGGCCTCCCGAAGAAGCCTGCTATGGTTCTCGCCTTATTCGGGCTTTCAACCACCACCATGATAGGCTTAACAAGGCTTTTCTCCTCCTCGGTAATCCTGCCTGCTCTAAGCTCGCCTATCTTCCTTCGATCCCGATCTATTTCCTCGAAAAGCCTATTCAAGTCAACCTTCTCTACAGGCTTAAACTCCGCTTCGTCGAGGAACCAGGAAAGCCTACGTTTGAGGTCGTTGAAAGCCTTAACGTTGTCCACCACGAGGAAGGAGGCTCCCCGCGAAATCCCCCCGGCGAAAAGCCTGGAAGTCCTGCCTGAAGCCTGAAGGTATCCCGCCGCGTCAGCGATGAGCAAGGCGAAACCTTCAGGAGTCCGGTCCAGCCAAAGGTTCGGGCTCTCCTCAATACGCTTCAAAACTTCAGGCTTCATGAGGGCTTCCGCGAGGAACCGTCTAACCTCCTCGAGAAGCAGCCTAGCCTTCTCATTTTTCTCCGGGTCAACAGTCAGATACCTTTTAAGCTCCCATAAATACCTGTTAGCCTGGTTTGGTTCAAGGAAAGCCTTGACAGCAATCATCACCGCGAAACATTGCGGAATGGTCATGGAGGAGAAGTCGAGGAGAATCCTGTTTTTCGGCACCCCGGCGAAAACCGCGTAGCGAATGGTTTGAGGGAGGTCTAAGCCCCTAGCCAAAGGATTTTTGGCGCTGGAGATCCCAACTAAAGCCTGAATTTCACCTTTGGTAAACTTTTCAATAAGCTTCTCATCCAGCTTCTCGTAGGATTCAGCTTCAACCCCAGCCTTCCTTAAGGCTTCCACTACTTCGCCTATTTTCTCCCTGCCCATGTCGGAGGGGATGAAAACTAGGGCGCCTCCGCCAAACCTTTTAACCAGGCTTACCGCAGCCTCAACAACATTTTCCTCGGCGGGGAAAACCGCTACATCTTCAACGTTCCTTATGCCCCCTATGGGCATTCCAACCTCGAAGCCGAGAAGGTAGCGGAAAAGCTTAACCCTCTTAGTTTTAGGCTTAGCCGTGGCTGAGGAGACAACGAGCAGCCCCCGACGTTTCCGTTTAACCTTAACCGGCTGACCAGGCTTCTCCACAGCCTTAAGAGCCTCATCGATTTCCTCCCTGGTAAACCCGAGGAGCATGAGAACCTTATCCACGTTTTTAGCCTTCTTAAGCAGCGAATCCACATCGTCCACAAAGATGAAGTCGAAAGTTTTACCCTCAAGCAGGCTGAAGTTTTTCGAGAGAAACATGCTTGTGGCGACGAGGATTTTGAAGTCGCCTTTAGCGATTCTCTCCTTAGCCTCCTTCTTCTCCCTGCTGGAGAGGTCTGCATGGTAGGCTACCACATTTCTGGCTCCAAGCCTCTTGAGAAGTCTTTCCACCTGAACCACGAGAATGGAGGTGGGAAGCATGATGTAGGTTCGCCCGCCAAGGAAGAGGGCGGCCACAGCGCCGAAAGTGGTTTTACCTATGCCTGTAGGCGCAAGAATGCTGAAGCTTCTCCCTAAAATAAGCCTCTTAGCCCAGTAAACTTGGAGGTTCCAAGGCTTCGAGCCAAACCTCTCCTCAAAAAACCTTTCAAACTCTTTAACTTTCTCCCTGAAATGGCAGTGTTTCCGGAGTTTCTGAAGTTTCTCCGGGAGGCTGCAGGGTTCAACCTCGTAGGGGAAGCAGACTGGGCATGGCAGCCCTTTCAAAAGTCTCTGGTCTTCCTCGCCTCTTCCACAGTTTGGGCAGACGTTGAGGTATAGGGCTTTCAAGGACCCTCTAAACCCTCACCGACGATAAAGTATAAGACTGTGCTATTA
>QMYF01000062.1 GCA_003662515.1 Candidatus Hecatellales archaeon
AGAGCCCTGTAAACCTTTTCAGGGTTCTCGGTGGCATGGGCTAGAACTCTTATTTCAAGGGAGGCTGCTGGAAGCTTGCCCAACCTTAAAACTCCACCTAAACCGTTAAGGCTGGGAAACGATTTTAAGTTTCCCCTCCATCAAATTCAAACTTGATGAGGAGGCAGCTTGAAAAATATCCCTACGAGTGCGTTGTTCTAGACAGGGGCTACGCTGACCTAGCCCTCCTAAAACCCAGCGACAGCAAACTTATAGCTCAACTCTTCAACCTTAAAACAGGCTTAGAAAAGAAGTATCAGGTGGATAAAGCCTTTTTCGGCTTCCTAGATCTAACCGAGCTTTCGCCGAGAAGTTTAAGTTCGCCCATAGCCCTGAAAATAAGCCTCTACCTTGTAGAGAAAATCAAGGGGATAAACCTCACCTTCCTCGAGATGATCCTCTAACCTTCACTTGGAGAACCCTTCTCAAAACTAGGTCCACCAGCCTTTCAGCCTCCTCGGGAAGCCTGAGTAAAGGTTTCCCTTTAAGCTGGTTTGAGGGCCAGGCTATACCCCAGCCCACCACAGCCACTACCGGCGGCCTAAGGTCTCTGAGCAGGCTTTCAGCCTCCTCTAGGCTTCGAGCAGCCACCAGCTTGTAGACATCTCTTCTCTTACCAGCCATAAGCCTGAAGCCTTCCCCCAAAACCACGTCATAGCCTTCGCCGAGCATGGCCAGCAGCCTACCCCAGCCAACCTTATATCCTTCAATCCTCCGGAAAAGAACTATTTCGCTGGGGGAAACGGCAAGGGTGGTTTCAACTCCAGCAGCCCAATGTCTCCAAGTATCCTTCCCCCTCAAGTCGAAGGTGAAGTTCACCTCGTGGACATGCTTCATGCTGGCAACCTTAAACCCTAAACCTTTCAGTTTGGAAGCTAAAAGCTCGATGGTTCTGGTTTTACCTGAATTGTGGTGGCCTACCACTAGGAGAACCCTAGGCTTCCTCAATCCTCCCCTACCTTAAAGCTTTCCGCCTCCACGCAGAGGTAGGCAAAATCTTCCAGAAGCCTCCTATACGCAGGATTCCTTAAGCCTTTAAGGCTTTCTAGTGCATCCTTTAGAAAGCCCTCCAAAATCTTCCTGCAATAGTGGAGGGAACCGTGGAAGTTTAAGGCTTCAAGAATTTTCCTCCTCTTAGAGGGGTTAAGGCTCCCCCGGCCAAAGCTTTCCTCAAGAAGCCTTCTAACTTCGCTTTCACCGTGACGGTACAGGTGGAGGTAGGGTAAAGTCAGCCTTCCCTTCTCCAAGTCGCCTCTCTCTATCTCCCTGAGGTCGTCAGCCAGCTGGTAGGCCATCCCCAACTTTTCCCCGTAAACCTTCAAAACCTCTATTTCCCTGCTTCCCCCTCCTCCAGCCAGCCCTCCGCAATGGGCAGCCGCCCGGAAGAGGGCTGCAGACTTCAACTTAATCTTGAATAGAACCTCCTCAATGGAGGCCTCCAGCCCCAAAGAGATATCTAAGGCTTCACCCTCACAGAGTTCAAGGCTACTCTCCACCAGCACCCTAACCATTTCGAAACCGTAGCCTGAAACCATTTGAAGAGCCTTGGCGAAAAGCAGGTCTCCAGCCAGAATGGCCTCCCCACCATACTGGACATGAAGCGCCGGCTCCCCCCTTCTCTCCAAGTCTCCATCAATAACATCATCGTGGATAAGGCTGGCTGTATGGATAAGCTCCACAGCCAAAGCCGCGGGCAAAAGCTTCTCTCGGCTTCCCCCCACAGCCTCCCCGGCCAAAACCGCAAGGATAGGCCTTAAACGTTTACCCTTAGAGGCGAGGGCGTGGTGAACCTTAGGATATAGCGGGGACTCCTTCATCTCCTCCAAAATCCGCGTTAAGCATTTCTCAATCTCCTTTTTCGCCTGGGGGAAATACTGTTCGAGCAGAAGCCTCATCCGCCGCTCCTTCCAGCCTAACTCTCCTTGAAAGGTTATTCTTATATCAGCCCGCTAAGGCTTAATAAGCTAGCAGCCCAAACCCTGGGAGGCGAAGCCGTGTTCTGGGATGCCTCCAGCCTCAAGGTTGAGCGGACAGGTAAAACCACCCGCCACATTGAGGTTTTAAAGGATAAATGTGTGGGCTGCAGCCGCTGCGTTGAGGTTTGCCCTGCAGGCTGCTGGAAAATCTCGGAGGGGAAAGCCTTCTGGGAGAAGGTGGAGAACTGTTTGGAGTGTGCTGCCTGCTTTTTCGCCTGCCCCAGTGAAGCCATTGTTTGGAGGTATCCGGAGGGTGGGGAAGGCGTGGTTTACCGGCTTTAGCAGGGCTCCACGGTGGCTGGAGGCTTATTCGAAATAGCGTAGGCAACCCATGTCACGCCTTCCACCTCGTTGGTTATCCGCGTGCTTATCCGCTCCAAAACCTCGTGGGGAATCTTAGCCCACTCAGCCGTCATCCCATCCACAGACTCAACAATCCTCACGGTGACCAGGTAGCCGAACCTGCGTTCGTCGCCCAGCACCCCCACAGCCTTATCGTCGCCCACAATGGCGAAGGCCTGCCAAACCCTATCGTAAAGCCCAGCCTTCTTCAACTCCTCCTCCACAATGTGGCTGGCCTCCCTACATATGCGAAGCTTCTCCTCGGTTACCTCCCCAATAATGCGGACAGCCAAGCCTGGACCCGGGAAGGGATGCCTCTTCACCAGCTCGTCGGGAAGCCCAAGCAGCTTCGCCACCCTGCGAACCTCATCCTTATAAAGCCACCTTAAAGGCTCGAGAAGCTTAAACTGCATCCATTCGGGGAGGCCGGCCACGTTGTGGTGGCTTTTAATCCGCGAGGCAGGGCTTCCGGTGCCGGCGCTCTCAATAACATCCGGGTAGAGGGTTCCCTGAAGCAGCCATTGGAAGGGTCCATGCTTCTCAGCCACCTCGCTGAAAACCCTGATAAACTCCTCCCCGATTATACGCCTCTTCTCTTCAGGGTCCTTCACACCCTTAAGCCTGGAGAGGAAACGTTCAGAAGCATCGACATAAACCACGTTGAGGCCGAAACGTTTAACCATGCTTAAAACCTGCTCCACCTCACCCTTCCTTAAAAGGCCGTGGTTGACGAAAACGCAGAGCAGCTGTCTACCTAAGGCTTTATGGGCAAGCATGGCAGCCGTGGTTGAATCCACTCCACCGCTGAGGGCGCAAAGCACCCTTTCCCCAGGCTTAACCATCCCCCTAATCTCTTTAACCGTCTGCTCGATGAAGGATTCCATCGTCCAGCTGGGCTTACACCCGCAGATTTTAAAGGCGAAGTTGGCCAGCATGTCCAGCCCCTTAGGCGTATGGGCTACTTCGGGATGGAATTGGACGCCGTAAAGCCTTCCAGCCCTATCGCGGATGGCAGCGTAAGGGCTGTTGGCCGTGTGGGCTATGGCTGTGAAGCCTTCAGGAAGCCTGGCAACCGTGTCCCCATGGCTCATCCAACATATGGTGGGAGACTCTATCCCCTGGAAAAGGTCGGAAAAATCGTCGATGTAAAGATCGATTTTACCATACTCCCTCTTTTCAGCTTTCCGCACCTCTCCACCCAAAAGTTTAACCATGAGGTGGAGACCATAGCAGATTCCCAGAACAGGAATTCCCAGCTTGAAGATTTCAGGGTCGCAGCTGGGAGCTCCCTCCATGTAAACGCTTGCAGGCCCCCCGGAAAGGATAATCCCTTTAGGCTTCCGAGCCTTAAGCTCGCTGGCAGAAACGTGGTGGGGAACCAGCTCAGAATACACTTTAAGCTCCCTAATTCTTCGGGCTATAAGATGCGCATACTGCCCTCCAAAATCGAGAATAACAATCCTATCGACGGTTTGAGGCTTCTCCACCTTAACTTCTCTCCAAACCCTTTACCATGTGGAAGGAGGCTTCAAAACCTAATTAAGGCTATCCCTTATTTCGGAGGAAAATCTTAAACGGAGAAGTCTTCTTAAAGCTTTACGGGTTTAGGTCTTGGCTGAGAAATCGAAGGAGGATGCTAGGCATTTTTCAGGGCTTGTCTTTGTAGCCTGCATGTTTATTGGGGCTGGGGTAGGGCTAGCTTTCGGCAGGCCTGATGTTGGAGGAGCCATAGGGATGGGCGTCGGCTTCTTCCTCATGGGCCTGATAAGGGTTAAAGGCGTTCAACCTCAGCCAATCACTCTAAGCCTTCCAAGCAGCTTCCCAGCTCTCACAGTTACAGTTTTAGGTGTCATCGTCATCCTCGCAGGAGTTTTCCTCCTTTGGGCGCCCGAAATGGTTTATCCCTACTTGGCTGCGTTCGCCGCCATAGCTGTGGGTGTGCTGATTCTCGCTGGTGGGTTGGCGGCTTTAAGCCGGCGCAGCCAAGCCTAAACCTATATTTTCAACGCAGGGGTATTCTTCTTTGGGTGGTGGGCCTAGGCGGGGGGCTAGGGGTCCCCTGAGAGCCTCCATGGGAGGCTCGACCGCAAAACCCCTCCATGGCGGGCCGAAAGCTGAGGTGAGGCGCACCCAGCCCGGCTGGAAGCCTGGCGGAAGGCTCGAGGAAGGCTCGGCCCCCAGGGCCGGCGGAGCGGCCTGCCCACCCGTAGGGGTGGGGGTGCCGTACTGCCGGGTGAACCTGGCCAGGCCCGGGAGGGAGCAACCTAAGCCCGGACGTTCGGCGCTTGGGGGAGCACCGGGCCGGAGGGAGGCTGCCAGGCTTAAGCCGGGTATGGGCGTCGAGCCTCAGGGCCCACCACCCGCCTTCCCTTAACAGCCTTCCGGGACTCCTTCCTTGGGTAGGGCTGAAGCTTTAAAGGTGAAACGGCTTGTAGAAAGGCTGGGGGAACCCTACAGCCGCCTTCTAGGCTTAAACCCTTCACCCCGCAGGGAGAAAGACCTTTTCCGCTGGTTTCTCGCCTCCATCCTGCTGGGAGCCCCCATCCGCGAGCAGGCAGCCCTAAAAACCTTCCGGCTCCTCATGGAAGCCGGAATAGACAGTCCCAAAGCCATCCTAGAGGCGGGATGGAACAGGCTGGTGGAAATCTTGGACGCTGGAGGCTACACCCGCTACGACTTCAAAAC
>QMYF01000063.1 GCA_003662515.1 Candidatus Hecatellales archaeon
CCTCAAGGCTGGGCCTGTCAAACCTCATGTCGCTTATTCCCCGAAGGTTGGGGTGAACCCTGAAAACGTATTCTCCAGCGTATTCCCTTGAGGTAGCCTTAACAATTTCAACTTCCGGGTGAAGGAGGAGAAGCCTTAAAAGTTCTCCTCCCGTGTATCCTGAAGCTCCAACCACTCCAACCTTAACCATTGAAGTTTCACCCTTAAGCCTAAGCCAGACTTAACAGTAAAACCTTGAAGCTTCCTAAATAAAGCTTCTTACCGTCGAGCCTTCCTTAAAAGGTAGCCCAAAATATATTTCGGAATATTCACTCCCGTAACGGAAACAGTGGCATGAAACTCTATAGTGTGGTTTATTTCGTGGACCACGTAGCCCCCGTCAAGCTCCATGAGGTCTACGCCGAGAATGCCTCCCCCAACGGCTTCAGCCGCCTTCAAGCTTATCTCTCTAAGCTCATCGGTTATATGGCAGGCTTCGGCTTTCCCTCCCCTAGCAATATTCGTCTTAATATCCAGCGAATACCGGTAAATGCCTGCCACAGCCTCGTCTCCTATCACGAAAACGCGTAGGTCACGTGGAGGCCTCTTCACGATTTCCTGAAGATAGTATACCTGGTAGAGGGGGAACATGTAGAGGCGCTCCTCAAAAACCGCCTCAGCTGTCTCCCTGTCCTTCAGGGGAACTATAAGTCTCCCCCAGCTTCCAATAACAGGCTTGATAAGCAGAGGATATCCTACTTCTTCAGCCGCCTTTAAAGCCCCTTCAGGCGTGAAGGCAACATAGGTTTTAGGTGTGGGAACCCCTGCCTTAGCCAGCTTCAACGTGGTTAAAAGCTTGTTTCCACAAACGTTGGTTACATCATAAGAGTTTACGACGCTGTAGCCTTTACTTTCCAGAATGGCCGTAATATGGAGGTTTCTGAAGTAGCTTACGCAGCGTTGAAGCACCACGTCTCCAAAGTTTTCCGGCTCCTTCTCTTCCCCAACCAGGTTGAAATAGGCTTTCTTCGCGTCTATCAGGTTTACAGGTATGCCTCTGGCTAGAGCAGCATCCCTAACAGCCTTCTCCTCCCAGCGTATCTGATCGTAAATTATGGAGATGGTTGGAGGCATTACTCTCCCCAGTCTTCCCCTGAAACTTGAAGGATTTTAACTTTTACAGTGTCCCCTTCGATTTCTACGACTTCCAGCTCGAGGCCGCAGTCGGGGCAGCTAATAACCTCCCCCACCACCACATCGTCTGGAACCTCAAATTCAGCGTCGCATTCAGTGCATTTAACCTTCTTCGCCATGTTTACCACTCCAAGCTGAAACCCTTAACTTATGGAGATATTTCCGCTCCAAATAAAAATATATTTTTAAAGGGATGAAAGCGGCCTAACTTCAACCCTGCTGGCCACCCCCTCCTCCTTCAAATACTTCTCGAGTTTAACAGGTTTAACCTTACATTTCGAAAGGTCAGCCACAATAAACCATTCAGCCATCTTCCTGCGGTAAAGCGTCCTAGACTGGGTGGATAAAAGGTCTACCCCAAGCTCGGCAAGCTTTAAGGCTGCTTTAGCAAGGGCTCCCGGCGCGTCGTCAATGGTTATTCTAAGCTCGTAGAGTTTGGCTTCCGGGTCTGCAAAGGGGATCAGCCTAACCTCTCTCGATTCTAGGTCGGCTATGAGCATTACGTAGGCTTGCTCTCTTAGGGCTAGGGCGCTTCTAACGGAGGAAGGAATTAGGATTCTCCCGCGGGAGTCGACTCTGACTATTTCGGAGATTTTCATGGTGCATCAAGGATAGTGGTGAGGGTAAGGTTTATATATGTTGTGTGCGTATTGTGGGAAAGAATTCCCACAATTTTCCCACAAGGGAGAAACCATGACAGCCCAAAAAGAAATAACCCTCGCCATCCCCAGCAAAGGAAGACTGCGAAAGCCAACCTTAAGGCTGCTAGCTAGGGCAGGTGTCTCCCCGCTAAACGAACATTCAAGAGCCCTCTACGCCCCAACATCCATTCCCTGGATAAAGCTTGTAGCGGCAAGAGCCTCAGACATTCCAAGACTGGTGGCGGAGGGGGCAGCAAGCCTCGGAATAACTGGACACGACTTCGTGGTGGAAAGCCAAGCTCGCGTGGAGGAGGTCTTAGACCTTCAGTTCGGCTTCTCGAGGATGGTGCTTGCAGTTCCTGAAGACTCCCCGATAAGGTCTCCCAGCGACCTCACAGGCAACGTTAGAATAGCTACCAAGTTTCCCTCCATAGCTTCCAGCTACCTGAAGGGCAGAGGGTTAAAGGCGAGAATCGTTTACGTGTCTGGAGCTGCCGAGATCGCTCCGAAGCTGGGCATAGCCGACGCCATCATCGACATAACAAGTACAGGGCTAACCCTACGCATCCATGGCCTCAAAATCGTGGATGAAATTCTCTCTTCAACGGCCAGGCTTATCGCTAACCCTGAGTTTCTGCGGGCTGAGCCTGGACTTGTAGACGAGGTGGCTACCGCCCTCTCCAGCGTTTTGAGAGCTCGCAGGAAGAAGCTTCTGATGATGAATGTTCCGGAGGAGAAGCTTAGGGAGGTTGTGAAGCTTATCCCTTCGATGGGCGGCCCAACCATAGCCAGGGTGGAATCCGACCCTCCCATGTGGGAAGTATACTCCGTAATCAGCGAGGAAGAAGTCTACCAGGTGATAAATGCGGTGAAGGCAGCTGGGGCAAGAGACATCCTTGTGCTGCCCATTGAGAGAATTGTCCCCTGAGCCTTGGAGGGTAAACTTTGAAGGTTATCCCCTCAGTAGACCTGAAGGATGGGAAATGTGTTAAGCTTGTTCAGGGGAAGCCTGGCTCGGGAAGAGTGATTTCAGAGGACCCTGTGGAGGCTGCCCTTTACTGGCAGCGGGAGGGAGCCGAACTTCTACACATAATAGATTTAGATGCAGCCATCTATGGAAGCCTGAGAAACAGGGAAACCATCAAGAGAATTTTGGGGGAGCTCTCCATCCCGGTTGAGGTTGGAGGAGGAGTAAGAAGCCTTCAAGACGTGGAAGAGCTTTTAAAGGCTGGAGCCAGCTGGGTAATCCTGGGAACAGCTGCCTTCAAGAACCCAAACCTCGTGCTGGAGGCTGCGGAGAAGTTTGGCCCTGAAAAGCTTATAGTGGCTTTGGATTCGGCTAAGGGGAAAATTCTAGTTGAAGGCTGGAAAACCCCGTTGGAGGTCTCGCCTTGGAAGGCTGCGGAAGCCTTTGAAAACCTTGGAATCCATGCCTTCCTATACACGGATGTGGAGGTGGAAGGAACCTTGGAGGGAGTAAAGCTTGAAAGGGTTAAACAGCTTGCAGGCAGGCTGAAAACTAGGCTTATCTACGCTGGAGGTGTAGCTTCGCTTGGAGACCTTGAAAAGCTTAAGAGGGCAGGCGTAATGGGCGTAGTGGTGGGCCGCGCCCTCTACGATGGGAGGTTCACGCTTAATGAGGCGAAAAAAGTTGCGGGAGACCCGTAGGGCGGTTGTTGAAAGGGTTACAGGCGAAACAAAAGTTAAAGTG
Organism: Candidatus Hecatellales archaeon; assembly: GCA_003662515.1. GTDB lineage: Archaea > Thermoproteota > Bathyarchaeia > Hecatellales > Hecatellaceae > B25. Next base: position 3,526 of record QMYF01000063.1, read on the forward strand.
GTCTTAGATCTGGACGATGAGAAGGGCAGAGTGAAAATAGGTTTGGATAGAAAGTTTTTCAAGCACATGTTGGCTTCCATGGCCTTCCACGGAGGCTTCACCCTGGAAATTGAAGGAGAAGAATTTGAAGCCCTAGATGACCACCACCTAGTTGAAGATGTGGGTTTAGCTTTGGGTGAAGCCCTGGCGAAAGCATTGGGGGATAAACGTGGAATCGCGAGGTTTGGCTGGGCTGCCGTCCCCATGGATGAAGCCTTAATCCTAGCCTCCGTCGACCTTTCAGGCAGGCCTTACTTCGAATCCAACCTGACCTTTAAAAGGCTACATTTAGGAGACCTCTCCACCGAGATGATAAATCACTTCTTCTATTCTTTCTCCCATGCGGGAGGCTTCACCCTACACTTGTTGGCTCTCCGCGGGGTAAACGACCACCATAAGGCTGAGGCGGCCTTTAAGGCTGTGGGTTTGGCCTTGGCCCAAGCCTGCCGGAAAACCGGAGGGGAAATCCCAAGCCTTAAGGGGGTGTTATAGGTGGCGTTAGCCAAACGGATTATCCCCTGCCTCGACGTTTTAAACGGCGTTGTGGTTAAAGGGATAAACTTCCGCTATCTCCGCTATGCTGGAGACCCGGTTAAGCTGGCGCAAATCTACGAGGAGCAGGGAGCCGACGAAATAGTATTCCTTGACATTGGAGCCTCACCTGAGGGAAGAAAAACCATGGTTGACGTGGTTAAAAGGACGGCGGAAAACCTTTCCATCCCCTTCACCGTAGGCGGCGGGATAAGAAGCCTCCAGGACATGGAAACCCTGCTTAGGGCTGGGGCAGACAAGGTTTCCATTAACACGGCGGCGGTTAGAAACCCTGAACTGGTGAGGCAGGGTGCTGAAAAGTTTGGAAGCCAGTGTGTCGTGGTGGCGATAGACGCTAAATCTGTGGGTGAGAACCGTTGGGAGGTTTACGTTAATGGGGGGCGAACTCCCACAGGGATAGACGCTGTGGAGTGGGCTAGAAGGGTTGAAAGGCTGGGGGCAGGGGAAATCCTGCTTACAAGCATGGATGCTGATGGAACCAAGATGGGCTACGACTTGAAGCTTACCCGAACCATAGCTGAAGCCGTAAACATTCCTGTTATTGCTTCTGGTGGAGCTGGAACTGTCCAGCACATCTACGAGGCCTTCGTCTATGGGAAAGCCGACGCCGCCCTCGCAGCCTCAATCTTCCACTACAGCGAATATTCCGTGGCAGATGTGAAAAGGAAGCTTATGGAAATGGGAATACACGTTAGGCCTCCGCCCAGACTGGAGGAAGAAAAAGCTTGATAGGGCCGGTAAAGCTTAGAGAGCTTCCACTCGAAGAGAGGAAACGTCTTCTCGAACGGAATAAGGTCGACTTGGAGGCTGTTAGAAGCCAGGTTCTC
>QMYF01000064.1 GCA_003662515.1 Candidatus Hecatellales archaeon
GGACTAGGTCGCCTACGGCCAGTTGGCTTGCAACCTCCGTAAGCCTTCCGGTGGGCTCGTAAACGGCGCAGTCAAGCTTTCCGCTCCCATCCTCAACCTTAAAGAGAACGTGGCCTCCAGGCAAGGTTTGAGGAGGCTGGGAAACTCTGCCTTCCACGACCACGGCTGAGTAGGGGGGAATCCTACCTATAGGCAGTACGCCTTTAAAGTGGGCGTCTGTTCCCTGATTGCTCCTGAAAACCATCCACCGCTCAACAGGTTCACCTAGGTGAAGCCTACGGGCAGCCTCCACCACACCTTTAAAGCTTTCACCCCTAACCCCGAAAAGGACAGGGTCGGGGCCTCTCGGCGTAATTAGAATTCTCCCCGTTTCACTGTCGATGTTTCCGAAGGTTTCACCCTTGAAAAGCCTGTCCACTTCCTTCACAGATTCGGGGTCAACCTTTCTCGGGGTCCCCCAATATTCAGGCTTCCGATAGGCTAAAAGCTCATAGGTATGGTCGCCCTCCAAGGTTTCCCCTATCGAGGCTACGGCTCCAACAATACCCCTTCCACCATGAGGCATATAGGCTTCCCCACCCAAACCTTGCAGAACCTTTAAGGCCTCCCCGGCTTCAACCACAGTCCATTCAGCCTTCCAAGCTAGAGCCTTCAAGCTTTCAGGAACAGTTTCTCCCAGGTAAATGGCTAAGCCGGGTTCGCCTTCCACCTGCGAGCTTTCCAAAAGTTTCAAAGCAGCTTCCTTAACTTCCCCCAAAGCCTCCTCAACTTCAAGCCTCAACCTTAAACATACAGCTCCGTTCCCACGGGTTTTCCATGGAATATTAGGGTTCAGCCTTATGAGCCCGGGAAAATCCGTGAAGGTTAAGCCTTCAATCTTGGAGAGACGTTCAACGAGGAGGGCGGCCAGATAGGTGGTACATCCACCCTTCAGCGAGTCCGTATCGTCTAACCCTAGGTGAACCTGCAATCCCATAGCATAGAAGCCTCTTCAAAAGGGGAAAACCGCACTCCTTAAAAATCTTAGAAAAACTCGGGGGAGGTGGAAGGAGGAGGGGAAATTACTCTGAGGGTTCAACAACCATCATGGTTAAGGTTGACCTAACCTTGTCAAGCTTCCTAATGTTCCAAGTGATAATCTCTTTAAGCTTGTCCATGCTTTCAGCTTCAACCTTAGCTATAACGTCGTAAACCCCGTAGACCACGTAGGCCTCCTTAACGTTCTTCACCTTCTTAATCTCCTTCAACACTTCCTCTTCAGCTCCAATCTCCGAGTTTATGAGAACATAGGCAACAGGCATTCTAATTCACCTGCCAAACCACAGCAAATTTACTATAAGCTTGGAGAACTTATAAAACTTTTAAGGGTGAAGGTTTTCATGGCTGAAGCCATTACTGCTGAGGACATGGCTGCCCTCGAAGACAACGCAGAATACCTTGGAGTCTCCAAGCTTCAACTCATGGAGTGCGCGGGGAAAAGCGTGGCAGACATTGTGGAAGGATTAGGGAAACCTGGGGAAATCGCGGTTTACGCTGGAACCGGGAGAAACGGCGGAGACGGAATGGTTGCCGCTAGACATCTTGCCTCCCGAGGCTTTAAGGTGGAATTCTTCCTGGTTGGAGGAGAGGAGAGAATCTCCGATCCTTCTACGCTGGCTAACTGGAAAGCCTTGAAGAGTATGGAGGCCTCTGTGGAGATAGTGGTGGCGAGAGATTCCTCTGAGATTCCAAGGTCTAAAGCTTCCATCCTTTTGGACGCCATGCTGGGGACAGGTGCCAGAGGGAGACTTAGACCTCCCATTCTTCAAGCTGTGGAGATTTTTAACAGCCTTAAAGGCTTCAAGGTGGCTGTGGATCTCCCCACAGGTGTGGAAGCTACCACGGGAAGCCTGCTCGGCGACGCAGTTAAAGCCGACCTAACCGTCACCTTCCACCGGGTGAAAATAGGCCTCCTCAAAGCGAAAAAATACGCTGGGAAAATAAAAGTTGCAGATATTGGAATTCCTCCGGAAGCAGAAATCTATGCTGGGCCTGGAGACGTTAGGAAGGTTAGGAAGCCTAGGGCTTGGGAGGCCCATAAAGGCGATTATGGCAGGCTTCTCGTGGTTGGAGGGAGCTCCACCTATTCGGGGGCTCCAGCTCTTGCAGCCCTCGCAGGCCTCCAGACAGGTGTAGATCTGGTTTACGTGGCGGCTCCAGGCCGGGCTGCAGACCTCATAGCCTCCTACTCACCTAACCTCATCGTCACCAAGCTTGAGGGAGAAGTCTTCCAGCCTAAACATGTTCAGGCCTTAAAGCCTCTCCTTGAAAGATGCACCGGGCTGGTTTTGGGCCCAGGCATGGAAACCAGGGAGGAAAGCCTTCAAGCCTTAAAGAAGCTTTTGAAGCTAGCTTGGAAGCTTGGTAAACCCATGGTTTTGGATGCTGACGGCTTGAAGCTTTTCGCCAAGCTTAAAGTGAAAGCCAAGGTTCCATGCGTTCTCACACCCCACCGGGGTGAATTTCAAATCTTGACGGGGGAGAGGCTTCCAGAGGAGCTTGACAAGGCATCAGCCGAGGTTAAGAAGGCAGCCTTAAAGACGGGAAGTGTGATTCTGCTTAAGGCTCCCGTCGACATCATTTCCGACGGGGTGAAAGTGAAGCTTAACCGGACGGGAAACCCTGCCATGACTGCTGGAGGCACAGGCGACGTCCTCGCAGGGATTGTTGGAGGCCTAATGGCTTTAGGTTTCCCGGCTTTTGATGCTGCGGTGGCTGGAGCGTTTCTCAACGGGGCTGCAGGAGACCTTGTTTATACTAGGAAGGGCGCCCACCTTAAGGCCAGCGACCTTCTCGAAGAAATCCCCCGCCTAATGGAAAACCCTTCCCTACATAAGGAGAAAATTTAGAGGGGTTAAACTCCAGAAGCCTCTATTTCAGCCAAGCCTTCATAGGTCTGCTCGAAAACCTGCACTAGCAGGGAGAGCTCCCTGTAATGGTCGTCCTCCTCCCTCGCTATCTGATTTAGGATTTCCCTAGCCTTCTCGTTGTCCACCCTAGCGGAAAGCTTCCGGTAGACCTCCCGCATCTCCTGCTCCACAGCCAAATGCTCCTTAGCCGTCCAGTAAACCTCCTCTACATCACACTTAAACTGGCGAAGCTGAAGCCGTGAAGGCTTCTTAGGCTTGTAAAGCTCCTTTGGAAGCTGCCAGCCTAAAAGCTCTAAGGTTTTCTTGAGGTAGTTGGCGTGATGCCCGCAGGCTTCGGAAAGCCAGCGGAAAACGCCCTGAGCGTAAGGGTTATCGGTTTGGGAAGCCAGCCTGCTGTAGGCATCCCGACAGTAGAGTTCCATCCCAATCCATTCGGCAAGCTCCTTAAGCAGGGACATGGCTCAACCCTCGGAGGCTACCCTCTAAACTTCCCCTTAAGCCCGGAAAATTTTAGGGTTGGTTAAATGAAACGTTAAAAGTTCTCCGAGTTTTAAGCCTAAAATAAACAGGAATTAGGGGAGGAAACAGCCGGGTGAAGCCGGCTTAACAGGAAAGATTTCGTTGGGAAACCCGGTTTAAACTTTTAAAGCTTAACGATGATTTCGATTTTATCCATGAGCTCTCGATACCGGTTTCTTATCGTGACCTCGGTTACGTTGGCAGCCATGGCTACCTCCCTCTGCGTCTTCTTCTCTCCTGCCAAAACCGACGCAATGTAGGTGGCTGCCGCCGCTATCCCTGTGGGACCTCTACCGCTGGTAAGCCTCAGGCTTCCAGCCACGTCGAGGATGCTGGCTGCAACCATTTCAGCCTTACCCTTCATGAAGAGGTGGTTTGAAATCTTCGAAATGTAGCGGGTGGGCAGAATTGGCGGAACAAACTCGTCTAGCTCTTTAGCGAGGAACCTGTAGCATCGGCCTATCTCCTTCTTGCTCACCGAGGTAGCCTGAGCAATCTCGTCCAGCGTCCGCGGAATATTGCATTTCCTGCAGGACATGTAGATGGCTGCTGCTGCCACACCCTGAATGCTTCGACCTCTGATAAGCTTACGTTTAACAGCCTTCCTGTAGAGAACCGCAGCGGTTTCAAGAATGTTCTTTGGAAGGTTTAACGCTGAAGAAATCTTACTCATCTCCGAGAGGGCTGAGGCGAGGTTTCTTTCAGCAGCATCCGCCACGCGAACCCTTCGCTGCCATTTTCTAAGCGTGAAAACTTGGGTGGTTTGGGCTAGGGAGGTATCCTTGGAGATGAAGCTTTTATCATGCCAGTCGATTAGTGTTGAAAGGCCTTTATCGTGAATGGTGTAGGTTAGTGGGGCTCCCACCCTGGTTCGCTTGGTTTTCTGTTCGTCGTCGAAGGCTCTCCATTCAGGCCCGAAATCGGTTATTTTATCGTCTATCACGTAGCCGCAGTTCATGCATACGAGTTCTCCCTGGTCTGAGTCATTCATCAGCCTTGAAGCCCCACATTCCGGACAGACAATCTTAGCCCTACTCTCCCTTTCCTGCCTAACCCTAGCCATGGGAAGCTCTACCTCCCCTTACGCCTACTCCTACCCTTGGCTTCGGGGAGAAAAACTGTTTTAGGAAGCCTGCTCAGGGAGCTGCGGGGTTTAACAGCCACATACGGCGAGGACACAGGCCCGAAAACGTCGAAAACAAAACCGATGAGGCGAAGCTCGCCATTATAGACTTTCTCTCCGATTCGCGGGGTTACCTGCGCTTTAACAATGAGGTTTCCGGTCATGGGAGAAAGGTGGAGAACTTTTCCGAGCCGCCTCAAACCCCCAGCTCCCTTAACCCCAAAAATTTGAAGACAAAACCCTTTCTCAACTCTCCAATTTAAAGGTTTTCTCACCTAACGTTTGCTTCTAAACTCTTTAAGTTTCTCAGCGAGTTTTCGCAGGGTTTCCTGCTTGCTTCCAAGTTTTTCAACTATCACGTAGCC
>QMYF01000065.1 GCA_003662515.1 Candidatus Hecatellales archaeon
TTAATTCTCCAGGCCTCCAAAAACCTTTCCATTAAAAATTTTTGACGTAAGGAAAAGCCGTCAAAAGCTTAAATAGCGCCGCCAGGGAAACTCTAAAATTTTATATCTCTCTGTTCAAAAAGTTAAATTAGCATACTGCCAAATCTCTTTTCCGTCCTTGGCCTGGGGGTTGGGGTATCCAGCCCTGGGGGGTTATGGTTGAGCAACCTTCGCAGTCTTGACGCTCCCATCGAGCTTACTCCCAACGCGTTAAAGGTTCTAGAGAAGAGGTATTTAAGGAGAGACCTGGACAACAGGGTGGTGGAAACTCCCAAGGAAATGTTTATTAGGGTTGCCAGAGCCATAGCCGAAGCCGACCTCCACTACGGGAAAACCAAAGAGGAAGTTGAGGAAACCTTCCTGGAGTTTTACACCATAATGGCGAACCTCGAGTTTTTGCCTAATTCCCCTACTTTGATGAATGCTGGGACTGAGATGGGTCAGCTTTCTGCTTGTTTTGTTTTGCCTGTTGAGGATTCCATTGAAGGGATCTTCAACGCCATTAAGCATGCAGCCATCATCCATAAGACTGGTGGGGGGACAGGTTTTAGCTTTTCTAGGCTTAGGCCGAAAGGAGACGTAGTAAAAACCACTATGGGGGTGGCTTCAGGCCCTGTCTCCTTCATGATGGTCTACGACGCCGCCACCGAAGCCATCAAGCAAGGAGGCAAGAGGCGGGGCGCCAACATGGGAATCCTAGACGTCCATCACCCAGACATTCTGGAATTCATCACCTGCAAGCGGGACAACCAGAAGCTCTCCAACTTTAACATTTCCGTGGCCGTAGACGACGCCTTCATGGAGGCTGTAGAGAAAGGCGAGGAATTCGACCTGATTAATCCTCGGAACGGCCAGAAGGTGGGGAAGCTTAATGCAAGGGAGGTCTTCGACCTCATCGCTGAAACAGCTTGGGCTACTGGCGATCCAGGCCTAGTCTTCCTTGACGAGATTAATAGGCATAACCCAACCCCCCACGTAGGCAGAATTGAGGCGACTAACCCCTGCGGAGAGCAGCCTCTGCTCCCCTACGAGTCCTGCAACCTCGGCTCCATAAACCTTTCAAAGATGGTGAAGGACGGCCGCATCGACTGGGACCGGCTTAGAGAGGTGACTAGGATAGCTGTCCACTTCCTTGACAATGTGATAGACGTTAACAAGTATCCTCTGCCTGAAATTGAGCGGATGACTAAGGCTAACCGTAAGATTGGGCTTGGCGTGATGGGTTTCGCCGACATGCTCATCAAGCTGCGGATACCCTACGACAGCCGGAAGGCTTTGGAGGTGGCTGAAGCCGTTATGCGCTTCATCCAAGAGGAGTCTAAGGTTGCCTCGGAGATTCTGGCTGAGGAGCGGGGAGTCTTCCCCAACTATGAGGGAAGCATTTGGGACGGGGTTAGAAAGCTTAGAAACGCCACCACAACAACCATCGCCCCCACGGGAACCATAAGCATTATCGCCGGCTGCTCCAGTGGCATCGAACCTCTCTTCGCCATCTGCTACGTGCGCAACGTGCTGGAAGGCCAAAGACTCATCGAGGTGAACAGCCTCTTCGAGGAGGAAGCCAAGCGGAGAGGCTTCTACAGTGAAGCCTTAATGGAGAAGATTGCTCAGAAGGGTAGCCTACGCGACATCGACGAGATACCTGAAGACGTGAAGAGAGTTTTCGTCACCGCCCACGACGTTTCCGTGGAGTGGCATGTGCGCATGCAGGCAGCCTTCCAGAAATACACGGATAACGCTGTTTCTAAAACTATTAACCTGCCTAACAGCGCCACGGTTGAGGATGTTAAGAGGGCCTTCATGCTGGCTTGGAAGCTGAAATGTAAAGGGATAACCGTTTACCGGGATGGCTGCAAGGAAACCCAGGTGCTGGAAACAGGGGAAACCAGGCGGATACGCCAGTGGATTAAGCCTAGGAAGCGGCCGAAGAAAACCTATGGTGTAACCGTGGAGATGCCTACCGGCTGCGGAAGCCTCTACATCACCATTAACGAGGATGAGAACGGTATGCCCTTCGAGGTTTTCGCCAGGCTTGGGAAGGCTGGAGGATGCGCCTCAGCCCAAACCGAAGGCTTGGGCAGGGCTGTGTCTCTCATGCTCCGGTGCGGAGTCGACCCTGAACATATTGTCAGGCAGTTTAAGGGGATAAGCTGCGACCGCCACTACGGCGTGGGTGTAAACAAGATTTTATCCTGCCCCGACGCGATAGGCAAGGCTTTAGAGGAATACCTGCGTGAAAAAGGCCTCCTCAAAAGCGAAAACCTTGAAGCCTCGAAAAGCGAAGGGAAGAAGGTGTTGCTGGGTAATGGAGCCTGCCCCTGGTGCGGTTCACCCCTCATCATGATGGAAGGCTGTAAGCGCTGTCTGGCTGGCTGCGGCTACTCCGAATGCAGCTGAACCCTGCACATTTAAATCTTCCTCCAGCGAAATGCTAGATGCATCTTTAACCTTCCTGTGGGGGAAAATTTTGCCCGTAGAAGAGATTAGCATGGAGCTTTTAACTCCGCTGGTGGTTCAGCTGGGGTTTGGAGGGCTGGCAGGCTTCGTGGTGGGCTACGCCCTCAAGAAAATCCTGAAAATAGTGGCCGTGCTTATAGGAATATTCATTTTGGGTTTAGCTTACCTAGACTACGTCGACCTTATAGACGTTCATTACGACAGGCTTTTCGAAGCATTCCAGAAGCTGGCTGAAAGGCTTATAGGTGAGGGAACAGCCTTCACAGGCATCCTCTCCACCAATATTCCAGCTATGGGAAGCTTCGTGGTGGGACTAGCTTTAGGCTTCAAAAAGGGTTAACCATGGAAAAACTTCCCTCAGGCTCCCCTTCACTGGATAGGCTTCTCCATGGAGGCCTCTCCCCAAGCCAGCTTACCCTCTTCTATGGGGAGGCAGGCTCAGGCAAAACGGTTTTAGCCCTCCAGTTCAGCCTTCAGGCAGCCCGCATGGGCAGACAGGTAGTCTACGTGGATGCCGACGGAGAGTTCCCGGCTGAAAGAGTGCGGAGAATGGGGGTGGAGGCTGAAAGGCTTCTGCCCTCCATCGGGCTTTTCACCCCCCGAAACTTTTACGAGCAAACCATTCTCATCGAAAATTTCGACAGAATTCTACCGGGCAAAACAGGCCTACTAGTCTTCGACACCATCAACAGCCTCTACCGGCTGGCTGCCGCAAACCCTGAAATAACAACGCCAGCCAATAAAGAGTTAAACAGGCAGCTCGCCTACCTCGCCAGGATCGCTCGAACCTTCAATATTCCCGTATTGCTCACCAGCCAGGTGAGAGGAGTTCTCGCAGACGAGGATCTTCAAGCCGAAAAGGTGGAGCCTGTTGCCTCGAGAATTTTAAGGTTTTGGTGTTCCAATATTGTTCAGCTTAGGCGGACGGGAAAACCGAATGTTAAGGCTGCCTTCCTCGAGGTTTTAAAAGGAAGGGAGAAGAAGGGGGTTTTCTGCCATTTCAGGGTGACTGATTGGGGTGTGGAGTAGTCTTTTCAGCCTAGCTTGAGGATGGCAAGCATGTAGGTGGCGGTTATAGCTGAGGCTAGTAAAGCCATTCCCACCACGGTTTTAACCATGGAGGGGCGGTGGCCTATTCTTGCTTGAAGGCCGCTCCAGCTTAGGTAGCAGCCTCCCACTCCTGCAGAGAGGAAGAGGATGGCTAGGAGGCTTTCACTGAGGGTTTGAATGGAAAGCCTTTGGGGTACCAACGGGTAAACCCGCCCTTGAAGGCTTATGGCTGGAAAGGAGGGGCTGAAGAGAAAGTAGATTCCCCCTCCAGCGAGAAGGATGGCTATAGCAGCCACTATGAGGATGAGAACCGGTTTAAGCTCGAGCTGAGGGAAATGCCAGGTTAAACCTTTCTTTCTCCTGAATTTTTTAGCGTATTTTGAGGGGGGACGCTTTCTCTTCAGCAAGGTGAGCAGCCACCTCTTTAACCCATACGCCTGTATGCGGGTTTTCCTTCACCGCCCGTAAATATTCTTTCCAGCCTATCCTCAAAGCCTTCTTCCAGCTTTTGAAGCCTTCCAAAAGCTTACGGTAGGCTACTGTATGCCTGTCGCAGAAGTTTCCGCCGGGGATAACCTCCCTGCCGCAGATGGGACACCTCATCTCTGCGCTGCCACCTTTACATATTCAGCCTTCGAGGGACACTCAGGGTTAATACAGAAGTTGAAAGGCCTCTTCCCCGGCAGTTTAAGGCTTAAAACAGGCCAGCCGCAATGCTTGCAAGGCTTATCTACAATGGTCAGCCTACCCTTCTGGGGGAGCGGGAAAGCCTGCTTACATTTACCTTTAAAGAAGTTCGTGCAACCGATAAACCGTTTACCGGTTCGCCTAGACTTCAAGATTACCAGTTTACCTGTACCACAGGTTGGACAGGTTCCAACCAGCCTCCGCCTGAAGTTTTCGCTTTCAATGGCCTCCAAAAGTTTTCCTCCAATTTTCTCTTCAGCCTCCTTAAGCTTCTCTAGGGCGGGCTTAAGCTCCTCAATGGCCTCAACGAGAACCTCCTTCCGGCGGCCAGCCCTCTGCTCAATAGCGTTTAACTGGCGTTCAAGGTTCCGAGTAAGCTCCACCGAAACAATGGACGGACAATATTGGGATAAAACCTCCATGACAGTGAAGCCGATATCGGTGACTTTTATTCTTTCACCAGTAATGTAGCCTCGCTGGTAGAGGGTTTCAATTATTTCGGCCCGGGTAGCCTTTGTTCCCAACTCTAGGTCTTCCATGGCCTTCAGCAGGCTGGCTGGATTATATCTTGGCGGAGGCTCGCTAAACTTTTGGAGAGCCTCCACCTTCCGCAATAAAATCTTGTCTCCCTCCTTACGAGGCGGAACAGCCTTCTCCTCGACCTCTACGTAAGGCTTGTAAA
>QMYF01000066.1 GCA_003662515.1 Candidatus Hecatellales archaeon
GCTCAGCTACCTTCCTTCCAGAAAGTAGCATGCCTCCGAAGATGGGGCCCATCCTCGGCGTTTGGTGAACCGCAGCTACAGCCATCCCCGCAGCGTAGAGGCCTGGAGCCACCTCACCCGTATACTCTAAAAGCATCCGCTCTCCAAGGCTGGCTGACATCGACTTTTCGCCGGGAATGTTCAGGTTAAGCTCGGGAATCTTCCTGGCGGCGATGGATAAAACTTCGGCGTCGTGGCCTGTGCAGTCTACGACAGCCCTAGCCTTAAACGCTAGGGGGTCCACATGTAAACCTGAAACCTGGACGGCAGACCATTGGACCACCACGCCTGTTATCACGGGAGGATTCCCACGGAAAACCACGTCTTCAACCGAGATTCCCAGCAAGATTTTAGCTCCAGCATCTAGAGCGGCAGCGGCAAGTCTAACCATAAGTTGGCTGGCGTCCACAGCGTAAAGTTTTCCGCCTGCAGGCTCGAAGGGGCAGCCTACCTCCTCGAGGATTTGCTGAGCTGGCTCCTCCACGAGAACCTTGTGGAAGAGCATGCCTCCGCCTCCTATGCCTCCGCCGATGGAAAGCCTACGTTCGAGAAGCAGGGTTTTCAAGCCTTTTTTGGCTAGGTAGGTGGCGGCGGTTAGCCCTGAGGGTCCTCCTCCAACCACCACCACGTCGCATTCAGCGTATTCCGTAAGGTCTTTAAGGGTTTTCTTTACGACGGCTCTGGTTATTTCTGCCTCGTCCACTTCGGCCAGCCTGCCGCTGAATCTCTTAATGTTTCATCCCTCCTCTCCATAGAGGGGAGAATTTCCCTCTTAAAAGCCTTCCCCACTTTTGGGGACAAACGGATAAATTTCAGCTTAATTTCAATATTGAATGATGATGGAGAAATGGTTGAAAGGGTTATCCGAATCAGCGTAACCATTCCTGAAGAACTTTACAGGGAATTTGAAACTATAGCTAGGAAGGCAGGCTTCAAGAAGCGTTCAAGAGCTGTGAGTGAAGCCCTGAAAAATTTCATCTCCGAATATAAACGTTTGGAGTCGCTTCCAAAGGTTCCCTGCACAGGAACAATAACCTTCACCTACCTCCATGAAACCCCTGGCCTCCTAGACGCCCTTACCGAAATTCAACATCAATATTCCAAGGCTATCGCCGCCTCGCTGCATGTGCACCTAGACCCAGAACGCTGCCTTGAAACCATCGTGGTGAAGAGCAACACGGAAACCTTCCGGGAAATAGTTGAGAAGCTTAAAACCATGAGGGTGGAAAGGGTTCAATACGTGGTTATCACGCAGAAGGCTTAATGTAGTCGCTGCCCGAGGCAGCCTTCGAGCCCACCACCACCCTAAAATATGAACCCTTCCTCCTGCTCTCAACCCTTTCCAGCAAACCCTTAAACCTCACCCTTTCTCCCGGCTGGAAAATCCCACCGTAAAGCCCCTCAAAGCTCACAAGCTCCAAAACTTCCCTCTCAAGGCTTTCTTCCTCACCTGGAATTTTCACCCTTTCAATCTTGTAGACGGCTGGGAGAAAGATGGATTCCCTGCTGTCGGCGATGCAGGCTTCCCCCTCCACCAGCCTTAAACCCTCAACCTTAACTTCCCCGTAGGCTTCCTCAACCTCATAGTCGGCTTTAACCGGGTGAACCGAAAACATGGTGCCCTCAAAGGTTCCACGGTTCCAAGTTCTCCGGTAGATTTCCTCAGCCTCCTCGAAGGTTAAAGGGTGAAGCCTAGACTTCTCCAAACACCAAGCCTTAAGCCTTTCACCCTTAAACTTCTCCACCTGGCTTCCCTCTTCAAGGTAAAGGCTTTCCAGCGCATCCTTAACCTTCAAGCTTTCCTCAAGCCCGTAAACTATAAGGTCAATATCTGAGTAGGCCAGATTGTGGATCCCCAGCAGAATGGAGCCTGTTATCCCAAACCTCTCAAGGGGGACTTTCGACCGGGAGGAGAGCAGTTTAACGAGTCTGGCGGCCTTCGCCTCTAAAGGGTCTCTGGGGCTGGAGAGAATCCTCGCCACGCCGGCTTCAGGTTTATGGTGAACCTTAACTTTGCTTTCTGGGACGGCGGGAAAAACTATTCCGCTGTAGGGGTCTTTGAAAAGATATTCGGGATGTTTTTCGGCTAGAAGCTTCATGGTTTCCTCGACGTGGGGGACACTGTAGAAACGTAGAACCCTGTTGGGCTTATCTTCCCCGAGCATGTATTTCAGGTAGGCGAAGGCTTTCCCAGGCGGATGAACCTCCCCCACCACGCAGAAAACCAGGTTTTCCCAGGTTTCCAGGTAATCTCTGTCTTTGAAGCTTCCAGGCCTTCTAAAGGGCTGGGAGAATGTGGTCATCCCTGCTCCCGCCAAGCACTATTCTAAGGTAGCTCCCCTCAGGCCTTAAGACTTCCTCCAGCTTCCCTGAAACTATAACTCTGTCTCCCTCCCAGGCAACCTCGCAAAACCTCCCCCGCAAACTGTAAACCTCCAAGATTTCTCCTGAGGCTTCCCCCTCCAAAACCTTAACATCCTCAAGCCTGTAAATGCAGGGGGTAAAAATAGGCTGGCTTCCCCGGGCAACCGTGGCTTCCACCCTAATTTTACCTTTTGCTTGGAAGCGGGCTTCCCCATATTCCCCGCTGGGAGGGTTAAGCAGCCTAATGAAATATTCCCGGCCTTTAAAGAGGCCTTCCAGCCTCCGGCCTTTCTCGGTTTCCCTGAAAACCTGGAAGGGAAGCCTTGTATCCTTAAACCTTCGAGACCAAAGCCTCCTTAAGCCGCCCTCATCATAAGCCTTCAGCGGGGAATCTTCCCTGAGAAGCCTGCCCAGAGCCCTGTAAACCCTCCAGCCCGCCTCCTCCCCGTAAACAGTAATGTCTATGTCGGAGTCTTGGCGGTGCACGCCTAGCATGGTGGAGCCTGAAACCCCGAAAAATTCTTCAGGCACACCGGAAGCCCTAGAGAGGAGGGAAACCATTTCCAGACAGTCTGCCTCCACCTCGTCAAGGCAGCTCAACCTACCTTTAGCCTTAAGCCAGCCTAGGAAGCTTCTCGGAGAATAATAGGTGGAAGCTTCTTCAAGGGGAACCGTTGGAACCTCCATTCCAAACACAGGGTCAAACCGTAAATATTCGGGATGTTTCTCCCTGAGAAACTGGTGGAACTCTTCGAGGCTTTCCAGCTTTCTGTAGGGCTTTCCAGCCTTAAACCGTTCCCCGTGAGGGTTAGGGTAATATTTTGGGTAGGCTACCGCTTTTCCAGGCGGGTGGAGGAAGCCTTTAACCGCGAAAATGGTTCCATCCCAAGTTTCCAAATAGTCTCCTTCAAGAGGCTTCCTCATTTCCAGCCCTTCCAAGCCTCTAGAGGAAAGATAAGCCTTTAAGGGTTACAGGGGTTTAAACCGCTTTCAGGTTGAAGAAGGCTACCTTAAGGTTTCAGGCTAGAGGCCACCCGGCAGTGAGGGCAACCCACCCCACAACCCTCGAAATAACCAGGGAAGAAGCTTTAACCCCTAGGGGGGACTGCATTGTAGCTGTAGCCTCCCCCTACGGAGCCTTAAACCTGCCGGAAAACCTTAAAAGGCTTCTTAAAACCCCAGGCTCAAAGGTTCAGCTTAAGCTTGAGGTGGAAGGTTTAACCTTTACGGTTAGAGGGGAAGGCCACCCCACCCTGCCTTTAACCCACCCTTCAGACCTCGTAGTCAGGAAAAGCAGCTACATCTGCCCGAGAACCCTGATGATTCACGCCGACAAGGCGGCTGCAGACCTGCCTCGGAAAATGGTTGAAGCCTTGAAGAGAGCTGCCACCGTAACGGTTGAGCTAACTGTTACCGCCTAACTTTTCCACCTGGAAATCTAAGGCCACTTGCCATCGTCTTGGGGCTATTTCCCTAACCAGCCTCCCCTCAAGAATTCTCCCAGAACATTTCAGCTCTCCCAGTATGGAAACCAGTTTCTCCGCAGCCTTCTCTAAAGCCTCTTCTCCCTCGGCAAAAGCATAATAATGTATTGTGGTTCCAGGCATGCTTAGCTGGCAGGCTTCCCCCAAATATTTGTAGGCTTCCCCTGGAAGGTTCATAATTATCCTGTTAAACTTCAAGCCTTTAAGACTGCTCTGGGCCAAAGCCTTAATGTCTCCCAGCAAAGGTTTAACCTTTCCCTCCACACGGTTAAGCCTCACATTCTCAACTAGGAAACGGTAGGCTTCAGGGTTCACGTCCACCGCGTAAACCTCAACCCTCCTCAAACGTTTGGCTATGAGAATGGAGAAGGGTCCAACCCCAGCAAACATGTCTAAAACTTTTTCTCCCTCCTGAACCTTTCCAGCAACCCTCGCATGCTCGAAGCTCAGCCTAGGCGAAAAATAGACTTTCGCCACGTCAAGCTTGAAAAGGCAGCCGTGCTCCCGGTGAACCGTTAAGGTTTCAGGTTTGCCGGCTAAAAGCTTTAAGGCTCGAACCCGGGTTTCTCCGGAGACAGGTCCAGCCTTAGCCATCACCGTTTCAACGTTCCGGTGGACCTGCATGATGGCTTCGCCTAGAAGCCTCCCATAGGGTTCAAGGCTTGGAGGAAGCTCCACCACAGCCACATGCCCGATAATGTCTAGGGAACGGGGAATCTCCTCTAACATTTCGCCCGGTATCTTGCCCTTTAAGGCCTCCCTCAGGTTTTTAGGTTTATTCCTCCTCTCAACCTCAGCCTCAACAAGCTCAGCTTTCAACCCTAAATCTTCAAGAAGCCTTTCCGGAGGGCGAGTTTGAACAGGTATTAAGAGAAACTTCTTCTGTTTGGAAGGTTTAAACTCGCCGGAGAGGAAGCCCAGCCGCCTCAGTAAACGTAAAGCTTTCTCAGCATCCTTCAGCTCAACCTTCAAGCATAAAGCCTTCAAAACCCTAAAACTTTAAAA
>QMYF01000067.1 GCA_003662515.1 Candidatus Hecatellales archaeon
AGGTTGAAAACCTCCCTAAGCACCCCGCAGGTGACGGTGGTGGAGCCGCTGGAATCCCAGTCGAAACCTAAAGTGTTGGATAGGGCTTGGAAGAAGAGGGGGTCAGAAAGCCTTCTTAAAATTTCAGTTCGCCCAAATTCTGAAGCCATAACTTTAACTATGCCTCTGCCAAGCCTGACCATACGCTCGAATAGCCAGCGTGGGGTTTCCCCGTAATGCAGCCTTAACTCCATTATGCCTGTTCGCTTCAACCTCAAAAATATGATGGAAGCCGACGGATATTTCCCTTTAGGGAGGCTTAAGCCTGATAATCCAGCTCTCCAAGCCTCCATACGCTATTTTCCTAGCTTCAGCAACCTCGTAGCCCTCTTCTAGGGCGGAAGACTCCAAAATGTTTCTCCTAGCCGTAAGCAGGCAAAGCATCGCGCTACGAGAAAGAAAACTCTTTACTGAGCTGAGAAAGCCACGGTAAATTTTGGGTAGAGCTTTAAGCCTCCCGCTTCGGATGCCGAAAGGCAGGTTGGAAACCTCTCTGTCAGCTTTCCAGCCTTCTGGAAGAAACTTCTCTAGCCTGCAAGCGTCAGCCACCATAAAGTTTACCTTATCTTTTACTCCAGCGGATTCAGCGTTCTTCCAGGCTCCTTCAATGTTTTTCGGGCTAATATCTATACCTAAGGCTTCAAGGTTTTCCCACGCTTGAGCAGCTTCAATGATGATGGTTCCACCTCCACAGAAGGCGTCCAAAAGTGTTTCTCCGCTTTTCAGGCCGGAAAGCCTCAGCATGCCGTAGGCTATTACAGGGTTTAAGGCGGAGGGATGCTGAAAAACGCGAAGATAGCGAATGTGGAGAGGCTGCCTTGTCAGCTGAACCCCCACAAAACACCATTCTCTAGCCACATCGACTCTAACGATGGTCTCCGGATTTTTCAGGTTAACCTTGGTTCCATACCTGTCTACTAGGGCTTGACCAGCCACCCTTTGAACATCGATACTTGTGTAATCGTGGCTTCCAACCCTTTCACAGGTTATTCTGAAGGTTGAGCCTAGCTCAACTTCTAAGCCGTAAAGTTCACGGTAAATGATGTCTAAACCTTTAAGAGACGCCTCCACAGGGAAGATCTTTAAAAGCCTTATCACGTGTTCGATGCTTCGCAACCGGAAAACCTTAGAAGCCTCTTCCTCTGAAACTTCTAGGATTACTCTTCCAGCAACCTGGCCAGGCTTCACCTCGAAGCTTTTAAGAGACAGTTTTTCCGAGGCTTCAGCCACCGTTACGTCTTCAAGGCCTGGAATCGTTGTAACCAGCAGCCTAACAGAATCCATCAATCTTCCTGAAGCCTAAACCGTGAAGGAAAAATAAAAGGGTTCGGTTAAGGTTTCAAGTCTGGGAAGCGGCCGACAAATCCGTAAAGAAACCTTACGGTTCGACTTCCAAGCAAGCTGAGGAAAACTATGTTGCTTATGGCGTGAACTGTGTCAAACCATATGCTTGCTGCCTCGGCTATAAGGAAAGCTTCAAGGGTGGGCTGCATAAAGTAAAGCCAGAAAGACAGGTTGGTGATTACGCCGTAAACGTATCCCCATAAACCTCCGTAAAGGGTGAGGGCAGCCCACTCCCACCTGCTTCCCTCCAAAACTTTCCGGAGAGGCCAGGCTAAGGCTCCGGCTAAACCCCAGCCCATAATTTGGTAGATGGTCCAGGGGCCATGGCCCAAAGCAAGATTCGAAATTACAACAGTTAATGTTCCCACAAGAAAGCCTGCTGCGGGTCCTAAAGCGTAGCCTGCACAGATTATTATGAAAGTGCAGGGTTGAAAGCTTGGCAAGGCTGCAAAGGGCAGCCTTAAGGCGGCGGAAAGGGAACCCAAGACGGACACTAACGCGAGAACTTTAACGTTCTTAATCTCTCTTCCAGACCATGCTAGGAAGCCTGCTATAAGCGCCAGTATGGCTGCCGTAAAGGCTACTTGAAATTTTAAAACGCTGGAAATCTCACCGTAGAAGAGAAAGAAAGGTGTAAGAAAGAATACGAAGGCGGCAACAAACAGCGATATAATGCCTTTCGAGAGCCTTTTCCCCAAAGTTTTCACCAGATAAGGGGTGGAGGGGGGTAAGCTTAATTTTGGATGGATAATCCATCCAACAATTAAAAAAGGCAAACACACTTAAAAAGTTTTCGAGAAAAAGGCATTGTTGAGAGCAAATATGTCTCTGAAAGCTTTATGTTTAATACTGTTTCTCTTGCAGGCTGTTTCAGCTCAGCTGGGTTACCAGGTTGAGGAGGCTACTTTAACTGTTTACCGGGATGGTGTTGTGGCTGTCGCTTTGGAGGTGGCCATGGAGGGAGAGCTGGCTTCCATTAGGCTACCTTTACTGGGGACTCCTGAAGCCATCTTAGTGTTAGACGAAGAGGGTTCTCCTATAGATTTCACAGTGGAGGACGGATGGCTGAAAATCTATCTTTTCGGAGCCAGCAACCTCAAAGTCTACTATCAAACCCAAGATTTAACCAGTAAGAGGGGGACTCTTTGGACGCTAAGTTTCGTGAGTCCTTGGAAAACGAGAATTCTGCTTCCCTCTGACGCATATGTTACCGACGTGAACGTGCTCCCCGAAGGTTTCACCGCTTCAGAGCAGAACCTTCTAGTTGAAATGCCTCCAGGAGAGGTGGAACTTTCCTACGTTTTGGAGCCTACCGTTGTTATGCCGCCTTCCGGCGGCTTCCCAAAATTATACCTTTACGTTGGGGCAATTCTTTCGGCAGCCATCACCCCTCTCAGCCATTTTATGGTTTAGGAGAAGAAGGAAAAGGACTGCTCCCCCAGCCGTCAACCTTGAAGAATTGTTGAGGGGGAGAGAGCATCTTCGCCCTGACGATAGGGAGCTTTTAGGCTTTCTAGTTGAAAGCGGAGGGCAGGCCTTTGAAGCTGAGATTAGAAGCCATTTCAGGCTTCCTAAAACAACGGTTTGGAGGATGATTAAGAGGCTGGAGAGGGAGGGGCTAGTTGAGGTTTCTAAGGTTGGAGGCCAGAACCTTGTAAAAATTAGGGCGGGTGAAACGGGTGTTCCGGAGGGTTCCTAATCTGCCTGTTCCGCCAACCATAAGGGTGGAGGTGAAAGGCTGTGGAAGCCTCTGAAATCCACCTGAAAACTTTAAGCCTCCTTTTAGCCTCAGTTTTATGTCTTTCATTTTTAGCCGGTATGCTGCCTGCAGCTCAAGCCTCATCCAGCGAGGAAACCCCTCTAGCCAAAAAGGCTTCAGCCCTCTTCAATATGGCCTCCAAGACGGGGGATAGGGTTCACAGGCTTATCGAGAAGCTGGAGCAGAAGGGGGTAACTGTTCCTCAGAAGGCTAAAGACGCCTATGAGGAGGGTGAAGGGTTCTTGGAGCAGGCGGAGACTCTTCTAGAGGAGGGCAACTATCAGGAGTCCGTTAGATATTCGTTTAAAGCCTTGGCCAGCTTTAGGGAAGCCTTAAGCAGAATATTTAAGCTGGGAGTTCTCAGGGAGAACACTGCTGCAACCCTGAAAGAGGCCATAGAAAGATGTGAAAAAACCGTTGAGAGGCTTAGGGAGCTTCTGGGTAGGCTTGAAGAGGCAGGCTACAGCGGTGAGCAACTGGAGGCAGCAAAAAGCAGGCTTAACGAGGCTTCAATGAAGCTTAAGGAGGCCACGGAGCTGCTTGAGAAGGGAGAAATAAGTGAAGCCGCGAAAAGGCTTGGGGAGGCTAGAAAGCTGATTGCAGGCTCGGAGGGAGAGCTGATTAAGCTGGTTAAGCCTTTCCACGTGAAGCGGATTGAGAAGTATCTTGAAAGGCTTGAGCAGCGGATGGAAGCCTTGAAACATAAAGTTGAGGCTTCAAAGATGCCTAAGCATGCCAAGGAGAAAGTCCTAAAGGCTTTAAGCCGCGCAATCTATCATATTGAGAAGGCTAGGGAGCATTTGAAAGGGGAAGCCTTAAGCCGAGCTTATGGGGAGGCGGAGGCAGCCAGCCTTCAGCTCGCCCAAATGGGAATCCTTTAAGGCGTACAATTACATTTTAGGGGAAGCCTTAAGACCGCGTGAACCGTTGGGGTTTCCTTGCAAAGACCTATTTCCAGCCCTTTCAACCTTGAAACCATAAACCTATACATTTTAATTCTGATTTTTTCCGGTGGGCGATATCGCCCGTCAAGCGTTCTTTCCGTAGCATATTTGAATACCGAGGGGTTTCTGCGGCTGAAGGCTTTAACCGCCGGGAAGACACGTAGGCTTCCTAGGGTTACCCTTTCAGGGTTAAGCTGGGCTACTTGCTCAGCCAGCTCGGCGTAAACATCCTCCCAACCCTCCACTGGTATTAACGGGTCGATTCTGATCCGCACAGGATATCCGGCTTCCAAACATTTCCATGCAGCCTTCAGCCTTTCTCTGGGAGGAGGAGCATCTGGCTCGTAAAGTTTGGCTACCTCCTCAGCGTTAAGGGAGAAACTTACCACGGTTTGCCCGTTATATGGAAGGTCGAGGATCCCCTCAACCATGTTAGACTTGGTTAGGAGGAGAAGCTTATGGAGACTTTGCCTCCCAAAGATGGGGATTAAAGTTTTAGCCAGTTCGTCGGTGATGGCTAGTGAGTCTGAGAGTTCCCCTGTGTTCAGCATTCGAGGCTTTAGGGAGGCTTTAAGCCAGCGTTTAAGCTCCCAGAGGAGCTTTCTAAGGTTTGTGTAGATTACGGGATCTGTTTTGCCTTTAAAGGTTCCTTGAAGAAAGCAGTAGGCGCAGTGGTAGGGGCATCCGTTGGCCCAGGCTAGGAGCCAAAAGCTGGGGCAGAGGACTCCAGGTCTTTTCTCTCTGAAAAGCCTTATGAAAGGCG
>QMYF01000068.1 GCA_003662515.1 Candidatus Hecatellales archaeon
CCCTATAAATCTGCCTCTCCACCTGAAGCCTCCACCATGCAGAGAAGTTCGAAAACCATTTTCGCGGCGAGGAGGGCTGTAACCCCATTATCATAGGCGGGTGAAAACTCTACAACGTCGAAGCCGGCTACTCTTGGAAACCTTGAAGTTAAGCCTTCCAGCAGGTCTAAAACCATGGTTGGGGTTAAGCCTTCAGGCTCAGGGTTGGAGGCTGCTGGAGCATAGGCAGGGTCGAAAACGTCTAGGTCAAGGCTAATATAGATGGTTGAGAAGTCGCGGAAGAATTCTTCAACCTTCTTCAAGGCCCAGGAGACCCCTTTCCTTAAGATTTGGAGGGTGGAAAGATACTGTAAACCTGCTTTCCGGGAGGCTTCAACCTCCTCGAGGCTTAAGGCTCTAGCTCCAACCACGATAAATCTTTCCGCCGAATAGGTTTCCACCAGCCTTCTGAGATAGGTAGTATGCGAAAAACTTCTGCCCTCGTAGCGGTCTCTAAAATCTAGATGGGCGTCAAAAATTATGACTGCCACGTTTTCAGGAAGCCCTCGGACCGTTGAGAAGGTTAAGGTATGCTCCCCGCCAAGAACCACCGGGGTTTTACCCTCTTGAAGAAGGCTTCTAAAAAGTTTGGAAGCCTCATCAAAAGGGTTTTCTAAAGCAGAAATGTCGAGGTCTCCCAGGTCTCGGATGGCCAGCTTTTCGAGGAAAAGTCCTGTTCGGGGGCTGAAGGTTTCAAGGTTTAGGGATGCCTCTCGAACTGCTTGGGGAGCCTGCCTTGAACCTAAACGGTAGGTGCTTGTTAAATCGTAGGGGAAGCCGAAAATCACGTATTTCGCCTTACCATATTCTTCTTGGATTCCGGCGAAGGGGACTGTTGGCGAAACCAGCCTTCCAAGAGTCTTACTCCCCAAGCCTTAAACACCCGGAAAAGCCTGTTCAACCTCCATTAGGGAGTAAACACTTATTTTGTTTAGGGTCTTTAAGGTTTTTGGAAGCCTTATGGAAAAAATTAAGACATCGGAAGGCTGGTTGACGGCCTTCCTCAGAAGCCATCAGCTAGCCTTCACCTTCCCAGCAATTCTCCTAGTTAACTTGGCTACGGCAATCTATGCCACCCAGCTTTTCTCAGCCAGCTATCCACTAGGTATGGACACCTTCTCCCATCTGCCTAAACTTCTCTACCTTGTGGAAAACGGGTTTGCCTCATGGTTTTTCGACTGGTATGCAGGGATGCCTCTCTTCCTCTTCTATCCGCCCCTAGCCTACCTTATAGCCTACCTGCCTACGCTGGCGGGTGTCGACCCTATTCTCTCCTATAAAATTGTGGAAGCATTATTCATTCTTGCAACGCCTTTTCTCCTCTACCTTCTCTCAAGAAAGTTTGGTTTAGGCAGGGAGAAAGCCGCTTATGCAGCCCTAATCTTCTCCATAATCCCCTTCACACCTTTAAATTCCATCGTTTTCGGAAGGTTTCCAAACATTGTAGCCTTACCCTTCTTCCTTGCCTGCCTATACTTCGTAGTGGAAGCCGTGGAGAAATTCTCAAGGAAAAGCATACTGCTCGCAGGTGTTTTCTACGCTTTAACCCTGCTAACCCACCATCTTTCAGCTTACCTTCTCGCCCTTGTAATAGTCATCCTTTGGCTTAACCTCGCCCTTCAGGGCAGAAGCCTGAGAAAACTTGTGAAACACCTATTTTCGCTGGGGAGCCCCCTCCTGGTGGGGCTTCTCCTTTCAAGCTTCTGGATAATACCCTTCCTTCTCTACCTTAAATATTGGCATCAGCTTGCCTTCCATCCTTCAAGCGTTTACTATGCGCCTCTGGCAGCCCTAATCTTCCTAGCCACCGTTCTGGCAGCCTCAAAGTTCGCTGAGAAAGCTTTAAAACCTAAAAACTTCTATAGCCGCTTCATTTTCGTCTGGGCGGCTCTCTTCCTAGTTTACGGCTCCTACCTGGTTCCCGTGGAATACTTGCTCCCCGGCGGCGGAGAACTAGACCTAATGCGCTTCCAGCTCTACGGCTCTCTGCCCCTAGCCATCCTCCTCTGCAGCTTGGAGAACTTCTCGCTTGGGGCTCGAAGAAAAATCCTGTCAAAGTTTCGAAGCTTAAGGTTTATCACGGTTCTCCTCCTGTTTTTAAACCTTCTAACGGGCTATGTCATTTTCGCTTTTACTCCTGAGGTGGTTGCTCAGGAGGTTGATGTTGGGGAGATTCCCAGACCTCTCGTAGACTATCTTTCCTCTAGGATGGAGTTTGGAAGGGTTTTAGCTATAGATGCACCTTTCTGGGTTTACCTTCTCCCCCACTATACCGGTAAGAGGCTTATAGATGGCTGGTATCCGCAGGGAAGCATTCTCGTAGCCCTGAAAAAAGTAGGCAAATACTACACTTTAAACAACTGCAAGGATGATGCTCTCCTTAAACATTTCATCGACTGCGCTGAAGACTATGGAATTAAATGGGTTATTGTGGGGGTTAATGGCAGAACCTATCTCCTGCAAAACTCCGCTTTTAAGCCTGTGCTTGAAGCTGGAAACGTCATCCTTTACGAGAACGTTAACCCTGTAAGCTACGTGGAGGCTGAACCGCCAGCTGAAGTCGAGTATACTTGGAGTAAAGACCTTATCAGCTTAACTGTAAAGACGGAGGCTCCCATAACTAGGATAACCGTTAAGGAGGCCTACTTCCCAGCCTGGAAAGCCTATGATAATGGGGTGGAGATTCCGCTGAGCAAAAGCGAGCTCGGCTTTATGGTTTTCACCCTTAAAGGGGAAGGCCTCCACCAGGTAAACCTGGTTTTCGAAGACTATAATAAGCAGCTTCCCAAAAAGCTTGAAGCCACCTTGAAAAGCAAAATTGAAAGTTTAAGCTTTGAGGTTTACCGTGGCCTCCTTGAAAAAGGCTAAAACTATTATGGAACCTGCCAGGCAGGTTAAAGCTGCCAGGCAGAAAATGGCTTCTAAGCTTGCTAGGTCGGCTATTACTCCGCCTAGGATGGGTCCTAAGGCAACTCCTAAGCTTACGGCTGTCGAGTAGAGGCCCATGGCTTCTCCGAAGCTTTCCGAGCCTGCTAGGTCCACTACGGCTGCCGAGGAGGAGGGGATTAGGAGGCTTCCCGAAACCCCGAAGAGGGTGAAGTAGGCTAGAAACTCGAGGAGGCTTCTTGAATGTCCTATAAGTATGAGGGATAGGCCGGCGAGCAGGTATCCGGCAACCATGGGAAACTTTCTTCCATACTTGTCTGAAAGCCTTCCAAACCTTCTCTGGAGGGAGATGGTTACCGCCATGGAGAAGGTTAGGAGGAAGCCTGTTTCAGTCAGCCCTAGCCCGGCTTGAAGGGAGAGAAGCGGGAAGAAGGCTAGGAGGGAAGACATAGCTATACTCCAGGTTACCCTCGAGGAGATGAGGGAGACCATCCTCCTGTTGGACAGAAGCTTAAACCCGTAGGAAATCTTCATTTTTCTCCCACTATGCTCTATTCTGGTTTCCTTAAGTTTGAGGAGGCTTAGGAGGAAGCCTGCTAACGCTAGGAGGGCGCAGGCGTAGAAAGGCCAGTTGAAGCCTGCTAGGTCGGCTAGGAGTCCGCCTAGGAGGGGGCCGAATCCTACCCCTGCGAAGTAGGCGGTGTTAAAGCTTCCCATGGCTTCTCCTCTTCGACTGCTCGGGTAGAGGTCGGCTACGTAGGCTAGGGCTGCTGGAACCACGAGGGCTGAAGCGAACCCGTGGAAAACCCTTATGGCGATAAGCTGGGGCACATTGAAAGCTGCCAGGTAGAGGAGGGAGGAGGCAATGTAGAGGGGGATCCCCAGAACCAGGAAGCGTTTGCGGCCGTAAATGTCGGAGAGGGCGCCCATAGGCGTGGTGGTAGCCACCCTCACCAGGGCGAAAGCAGAGAAAACTAAGCCTATTTCGAAGCCTGTGGCTCCCATGGATTCAGCGTAGAGGGGGAGGAGGGGGGCAATAATGCCGAAGCCAAGCATAACCGAGAAAATGGTGAGGCAGAGGGTGAAAAGTCTGCCTTCCCTGCTCAACGGTTAAAGCCTCTCCACGGGAAGGAAAAGGTGAAATGGCAGGTTACTTGAGGGGCACATACATGGAGCTTCGGCTGGCTCCTATCCCTGGGCTTCCATGAACCACCCTCTTACAGGTGATGGCAAACTCTCCAAGCAGGTGGCCTATCATCTCCGGCGTAATCTTCACGGGAACAAATTCTTTCCCGTTGTGAACCCCGATGGTGACACCCACCATCTCGGGCAGAATAACCATGTCCCGGCAGTGGGTGCGAATAATAGTTTTATCGGCTAAGCCTAAACGTTTAACCTCCCTAACCTTCTCTAGGAGCTTCCGATGCTCGGGTGGGAGTCCTCGGAGAAGCTTTCGCCTGGCCTTTGAGGGCAACAGCTTGACAAACTCGTCCATAGGCATTTTCTCCAGCTCGGAGAAGGGTATGCCTCGGTAGGTGAACTCCTTGGGCACGGCTTAACACCAGCTGAGCCTAAAATGGATGCTGACCAATTTAAATTTTTACCGGCTTCCTCGGGAACGTTTAGAGCGGCCGCTTTGGCGGGCTCCGATGAGGCCAACCTTCCTGCCAGGCGGGCTATGCTTTGAAACGGTGGTGGGCTTTCCAGGGTGCTGGTGGCGTCCTCCGCCATGCGGGTGGAGGGCGGCAATCATGGCTACTCCCCTAGTTATAGGCCACTTCCGCCCCTTAGCCCTCATAAGGTAATATTTTTCTCCAGCCTTCATGAAGGGCTTCTCCGTCCGGCCGAAGCCTGCTATAACGCCTATGGTGGCTA
>QMYF01000069.1 GCA_003662515.1 Candidatus Hecatellales archaeon
TACCTGCATTCAGTATAAGATGGTTGGCTGCAAGCTGGATGACCCTTCCATCCCTGCCGTCTACGTTGGGAGGGAGGTTGCTCCGAAAGGCTACGTTTGGGTTTTCCCCAAAAGCGAGGAGGAAGCCAACGTAGGTGTAGGGGTTAGAGGGGCTCCAGCGAAACCCTACCTCGATAAGTTTATTGAAAGGCATCCTCAGTTTTTCAGCAAAGCCCAGATAGTTGAGGTTGGAGGCGCTCCTGTCCCTGTGGGAGGCCAAATCTCGAAAATCCACGGCGAAAACGTTATGCTCTGCGGGGATGCAGCCGGACAGGTTATCCCTCTCACAGGCGGAGGAATCCACAGCTCCATTGTGGCTGGAAGCATTGCTGGGGAGCTGGCTGGCAGAGCTGCTCAAGGCGAACCAGTCCGCTTCGTAGACTACCCGAAAAAGTATACGCCCTGGAGCAACAGGATTTTCCGAAGCCTAACCGCCTTAAGGCTGATTGAAAACCTGGAGGACAGAGACCTCAACATGCTGGCTGAGGTTTTAGACGGCCAGGACATCATCGACCTCGCCAACGGCTACGACCTCTCCAGGGTTGGAGTTAAACTTTTGAAGCATCCTGCCTTCGCGACGAGGCTGGGGAAAGCCCTCCTCAAAGCTATGGGAGGCTGAAGAATTCTGTCCTCCATAGGTAAGGTTGAAGCCTACCTCCGAAGAAAAATAAGCGAGAAGGGAGCCCTCCACTTCACACTCATAGACCCTGAGAAATCTAAGGATGAGAAGGCTGCCAGGCTGGCGGAGGCTGCGGAGAAGGCTGGAAGCTCAGCCATCCTGCTTGGAGGCTCCACCATAGCCTCCCAGATAGAACTCGACCAAACAGCCAAAACCATAAAGGAACATGTGGAAATACCGTTAATACTCTTCCCCGGAAACATTACAGGGATAACAGGCCACGCCGACGCCATCTTCTTCATGAGCCTCCTAAACTCCGCTAACCCCTACTTCCTCGTGGACGCTCAAGCCATTGCCGCTCCCACCATTAAAAGGTTAGGGTTGGAAGCTATCCCCCTAGGCTACATCATTTTGGGAAGCGGGGGAGCGGCAGGCTTCATAGGCTACGCGAGGCCTATCCCCTACTCTAAGCCCTCCCTTGCCCTAGCCTACGCCCTAGCCGGCCAATACCTCGGAAAACGCTTAATCTACTTGGAGGCTGGCTCCGGAGCCGAAGAACCCGTGCCGCCTCGGGTTGTTTCCACTGTTAAACAGGTTTTAGAGGTTCCCTTAATCGTTGGGGGAGGCATCCGAAAGCCCGAGCAGGCTGAAGCCGCCGTTAAGGCTGGAGCCGACATCATTGTCACGGGAACCATTGTGGAGGAGGAAGGCTCTGAAGTGAGAATTAGAAGCCTTGTAGAGGCTGTGGAGAAGGCTGCCAGGGAGAGGGTGAGGTGAAACGGGTTTTTGAAGGCTCACCTAATGGAGCTTCCCCGAAGGGTTGTAGTGGGCTTCGAAATCCTAGGCGAAACAGGTAAACTCTGCAGGGAGCTTGGCTTCCAAGGGAAAATCCTTTTGGTCTCCGGTCCCCGCACCTACCAGGTGGCAGGCAAAACCGTTCAAGACGCGCTGGAAGATTCAGGCTTCGAAACCTTAAGGCTTCTAGTGGAGGAGCCTACGCTGGAAAGCGTGGAGAAGGCTGAGAAGGCTTTGAAAGATGTGGTTTTGGCGGTGGCTGTAGGTGGAGGCAAAGTTATAGATGTGGCTAAGCTGGCTTCAGCCAGGGTAGGCGTCCCCTTCATCAGCTGCCCTACAGCAGCCTCCCACGACGGTATAGCCAGCCCTCAAGCCTCCCTCCGCAGCCTTGAAAGCCCCACCTCCGTGAAGGCTCAGGCCCCCCTAGCCATCCTAGCCGACCTAGAAGTCATCCTGAAGGCGCCTTACCGGCTTACTTCCAGCGGTTGCGGAGACATCCTAGCCAAATTCACGGCGGTTAGAGACTGGTGGCTGGCCCACCAGCTCCGCGGAGAATACTACCGTGACTACGCTGCCAACCTAGCCCTCATGAGCGCGAAGCTGGTGGCCAGAAACTCGAAGCTTATAGGGGAAGGCTCGGAGGAGGGAACCCGCATCGTGGTTGAAGCCTTGATAAGCTGCGGAGTAGCCATGAGCATTGCTGGAAGCTCAAGGCCCTGCAGCGGCTCCGAACACCTTTTCAGCCATGCCCTCGAAAAGGTGGCTCCAGGGAAAGCCCTCCACGGCGAACGTTGCGGCGTAGGAACCATCATGATGGGCTACCTCCACAAGCTTAACTGGAGGAGGCTTAGAAGGGTTTTAAGGGAGGTTGGCGCGCCCACTACAGCGGCTGAGCTGGGAGTTAAACCGGAGGAAATAGTGGAGGCCTTAACCTTAGCCCACAAGATTAGGCCTGAAAGGTACACCATTCTTGGGGAGAAAGGCTTGGCTAGGGCTTCAGCCGAGAAACTGGCTAAGGTTACAGGTGTAATATAGCCTTTAAGCAACCGAAGCCTTTTTAAACATCATTAACACCACTTTTAGGCGAATCGACGTGCATTAAACGGCCTTTGCCAGTTTTTGTGGGAAGGGAGGTTAAGCGTAGGGTTGAAGGCTAGAAGCAAGGTGGCCATCGTCGGCTACGGAGCCTACATTCCAGCTTTCAGGCTTAAAGTGGAAGAGGTGGCAAGGCTTTGGGGTAAAGATGGAAACGGCTTAGCCACCTCAGAGATCGCCGTAGCCTGCCATGATGAGGACGCGGTAACCATTGCCACCGAGGCGGCGCGATACGCCTTGGCTAGCAGCAAGGTTGACCCCTCCGAGATAGGCGCAGTTTATGTTGGCTCCGAATCCAAGCCCTACGCTGTTAAACCTTGCGGAACCATTGTGGCTGCCGCCCTAGGTTTACCTCCAAATATTGTAACCGCAGATGTGGAGTTTGCCTGTAAGGCTGGAACCGAGGCGCTTCAGGTTTGTATGGGGCTGGTTTCCTCTGGAATGGTTAAATATGGTTTAGCTATTGGGGTTGATACTGCTCAAAGTCTTCCCTCTGACGATTTGGAGTATACGGCTTCTTGTGGTGGGGCAGCCTACCTGGTAGGCCCCGCCAGTCAGGATGCCATAGCCATAGTTGAGGCTTCAACCTCCTATGTTACCGATACCCCCGACTTTTGGAGGAGGGCTGAGCAATGCTATCCCAGGCATGCTGAAAGGTTCACAGGGAAGCCCTCCTACTTTAAACATATTGTTTCCGCAGCCAAAGCCCTAATGAAGGAGCTTGGAACCAAGCCTGAAGATTACACCTACGCTGTTTTCCACCAGCCTAATGCTAAATTCCCGATTAAAGTAGGCTTAATGTTAGGCTTCAGCGAGAAACAGCTTAAGCCAGGCTACCTGGCTCCCTTCATAGGGAATACTTACGCTGGGAACAGCCTGCTCAGTCTCGCCGCCGTCCTCGACGTAGCCAAACCCGGCGACCGCATCCTCGTGGTTTCCTATGGTTCAGGCGCAGGAAGCGATGCTTTCAGCCTCCTAGTTCAAAACACTCCAAGCCACGGTAACCCTGCACCTCTGGTTTCCCAGCTGGTTGAAAGGAAGAAATATGTGGACTACGCGCTTTACGCCAAGTTCAGAGGTAAAATAAAATTCTGAGACGTTAACCTTTCAGCCTCAAAGCCTTCCCACCGCCACAGCCTTTAATAGTTGATTTTATCTTGAGGCAGGCTTGTAGGCTTTAGGTGGAAGACATGGGCAGAGTTGCAGTAATAGGCGCCGGCTGTACGCCTGTAGGAGAATTCTACGAGAAGTCTCTCCGCGACCTAGCGGTGGAAGCAGCCTTAAAGGCTATGGATTCCGCTGGAGTTTCAAAGGTGGACTTCCTCTATGTGGGTTCAGCCTTCTCCCAGCTGGTTCAAGGCCAAGGAAACCTTGGAGCCCTCGTGGCCGACGGGCTGGCCCTTCAAGGGGTTGAAGCCGTAGCTGTGGAGGCCTCCGACGCTTCAGGCGCCCTAGCCTTCCACGAGGCCTGTAGGGCTGTGGCTTCAGGTGAAGCAAACCTTGCCCTAACCGTAGCCGTAGACAAGCTTTCCGACGTCACAGGTTCAGAGCTTTCAAAGGCCTTGATGGCCGGCGTCGAGCAGGACTACATAGCTTTCACAGGTGTAACCCTTAGAGGTCTAGCAGCCATCCTCCACAGGCTATACCTGGAAAAGTATAGTGTAACCCACGGGGAGGTTGCCTCCCTACCCGTAGTCAGCCACACCCACGCCTCAACCAACCCCTACGCTCAATACCGGAACAAGGTAACCGTGGAGCAGGTTTTGAATTCCCCTGTAGTGGCTGAACCGCTGAGATTGCTGGAGGTTTCCAGCCCAGCCGACGGGGCGGCAGCCCTCCTCCTCTGCCCTCTTGAAGAAGCCAAAAAATATACGGACAAGCCTGTGGAGGTGGCGGCGGCAGCTTCAGCATCCGGAAACTTCGTTTTGACGGAGGCGGAAGACCTTCTCTCCTTTAAGGCTGTCCAGCTTGCCGCTGGGAAAGCCTACCGGAAGGCTGGTGTAGCCCCTGAAAAAATAGATTTTGTTGAGATTCACGATTCCGCGGATGTTGTGGGTTTAATTTCGCTTGAAGATTTGGGTTTGGCTGGGAGAGGTGAAGCAGCTAAGCTTGCAGCCCGGGGAGACCTTTACCTTCAAGGCCGGCTTCCCACCAACACGATGGGAGGGGTTAAGGCTAGGGGGAACCCTGGAGGAGCCACAAGCCTCTACCAGCTGGTGGAAGTTTTCTGGCA
>QMYF01000070.1 GCA_003662515.1 Candidatus Hecatellales archaeon
CATTAAAGGCGCGCTGGGTGTAGAGCTTTCCGTCAAGCTTCATGAGAAACCGTTATCCATGGTTTCCGTGGTGGGATGGGAGCTGACCACTGGAAGCTCGCTGCAGAAGATTTTCGCTGAGGCTTCGCAGGCTGGAGCCAGAATTGTAGGTTTAACCATGGCTCCTCCGGCACTTCTCCTCTATGTGGAGGAGGCGGGGAAGCTTATTGAGCGGCTTAACGGGTTAATAAAGAAGGAGCGGGTGGCTAAGGCTGTGCATAAGGTTGAGCCTTTAGCCCTAATCACGATTTCAGGCCACGGGATAGAGGAAACCCCGGGAGTTGTGGATAAGATCGCTGGACCCCTAGCCCAGCGAGGCATAAACCTTCTAGGAATAATGACCATAAGCAACAGTGTGCGGGTGTTTGTCTCCTGGGAGGACCGGGAGGAAGCTCTAAAACTCATAAGGGAGAGTGTATCGTGAGGGAGAAACCTTGAGGAGGAAGCTTAAGGCAGCCGTTCTCGGAGCCACAGGGATGGTTGGCATCCGCTTCATCAAGCTTCTATGGAAGCATCCATGGTTCAAGCTGGAGGCTGTAGCCGCTTCGGAAAGGTCTAGGGGGCAAAAGCTTGGTGAGGCGGCTCGATGGCTGCCGCCTGAAGGCTTCCCCAGCGAAGTCTTCGACATGGAGGTTAAATCTCCAGACCCGAAGGAGCTGGAGGATGTTGACATAGTTTTTTCAGCTTTACCTTCAGAGGTGGCTGGGAAAATTGAGGAGAACTTCGCAAAGGAAGGCTTCGCAGTTTTCAGCAATGCTAGCTCACATAGGATGGAGTGGGATGTTCCCATTCTTAACCCTGAAGTCAACAGTCATCATGCCTTCATGGTTGAGGAGCAGCGTAAAAGGAGGGGGTGGGAAGGTTTCATCGTTACAAATCCCAACTGCACTACGGCTGTTTTAACGCTTTCCCTTAAGCCTCTCCTCGACAGGTTCGGTTTGAAAAGGGTTTTAGTTTCAACCATGCAGTCTCTTTCCGGGGCAGGCTACCCGGGAGTTCCATCTCTCGACATCCTCGACAACGTGATTCCCTACATTAAGGGGGAGGAGGAAAAGGTGCAGAGGGAAACCCTGAAAATTATGGGTGAACCATTCAAGCCTGCCAAGTTTAAAGTTTCCGCCAGCTGCCATAGAGTTTCCACCAGTGAAGGCCACCTTGAAGCCGTCTTCGTCGAGCTTAAGGAGAAGGCTGAACCGGAGGAGGTGGCGGAAGCCATGGCCTCCTTTAAAGGTGAACCTCAAAGGTTGCGGTTGCCTACGGCTCCGAACCCGCCCATCGAGGTGAGGTGGGAGGAGAATAGGCCTCAGCCGAGGCTTGACAGATGGGCTGGAGGGGGGATGGCTGTGGTGGTAGGGCGTATTCGCAGGGAGGAAGCGCTTAACGGAATTAAATATATAGTTTTAGGCCATAACACAGTCAGGGGGGCGGCGGGATGCTCGGTTCTAAACGCCGAGCTTCTAACCTCGCTTAAAATCATCTCTTAAAAGTCTGGAAAGGTGAGTTTGATGAGTTTGGGTAAGGCTAGAAGGCTTAGGAGAATCCTGAAGAAAGACTGCAGAACCGTAATTGTCCCTATGGACCACGGGGTGAGCAGCGGACCTATCCCAGGCTTAGAAAACATGCAGAAAATTGTGGATGAGATTGATAGGGGTGGAGCCGACGGCATCGTGGTTCACCGAGGAATAGCCCGATGCATCGACATTAGAGACCTCTCCCTCATCATTCATCTTTCAGCTAGCACCTCGCTGGGACCCGACCCCCACTGGAAGGTTCTAGTCTGCGGAGTTGAGGAGGCTGTGAGGCTGGGAGCTGACGGGGTTTCCATCCATATCAATGTGGGCGCCGAAAGAGAGCCGGAAATGCTTGAAGCCTTCGGCGCGATCTCCAGCGAATGTGAAGCCTATGGTATGCCTTTGCTCGCCATGATGTATCCTAGGGGACCTAAAATCGAGAGCGAGCACAATGTGAAATATGTTAAGCATGCTGCAAGGCTTGGAGCCGAGCTGGGAGCCGACATCGTCAAAACCAACTATACGGGTTCGCCTGAAACCTTCAGGGAGGTTGTGGAGGGATGCCCTGTTCCTGTGGTTATCGCTGGCGGGCCGAAAACCCGAAGCCCCCAAGAATTCCTAAAAATGGTCTACGATGCTTTAAGCGCTGGAGCTGCGGGGGTATCCATTGGCCGAAACGTTTTCCAGTATGAGAGGCCTCAAGCTATGGTGAAGGCTCTCAGAGGCCTTGTCCACGAGAACCTCACCCTTAAGGAGGCTATAGAAATTTTGGAGGGTGAAGGTTGAGAGAGCTCTGGGTTGAGGTTCCCTCAAGTCTTCCCAAGGAGGAGAAGGTTAGGCTGCTGGAAGCCTGCCGGGGGAAATGTCAGGCAGCCATCTTAGAGGAGGAGCTGGCTGAGGAAGCCTCCAAACGAGGGATAACCCCTGTTACAGGTCGAGGCGGAAAAATCATTCTGCTCGGGGAGGAAGCAGGCAAAAGAGAGGTGGAGCAGGCTAAAGGTTCGGGAGGGAAGGTTTGCCTTAAAGTTTCGGTGAAAAGTAGGGGTGACGAGGAGAAGATTGTTGAGGCTGTGGAGAAAGGCGTAGACTATGTGGCTGTAAGCTGCCCCAACTGGAAGGTTATCCCCCTCGAAAACCTCATAGCCAAAATTCACGGGAAAGCCAAGCTTCTCGCCGAGGTTTCCACCCTTGAAGAGGCTAAGCTTGCCCTGGAAACCCTGGAGCTTGGAGCCGACGGAATCCTCCTCAAAACCAGCCGTCCCAGCGACATCGCGGAGGCGGCCAGGCTGGTTGCCGAAGTTAAAACAAGGGAGCCTGAAGTCATGGAGAAGCTGGAGCTTAAAACGGCGAAGGTTACGGGGTTGAAGCCGCTGGGTTTGGGGATGCGGGTTTGCGTGGACACCTGCGACATGATGGAGCCTGGGGAGGGCATGCTGGTAGGCTGCCAGGCTTCAGGCCTCTTCCTTGTGCAAGCTGAAGTAGAGGAGAACCCACATGTTGAGCCTAGACCTTTCAGGGTTAACGCGGGCCCTGTATCCCTCTACATTCTCGCGAAGGATGGGAAGACAAGGTATCTTTCGGAGCTTAAGGCTGGGGAGGAGCTTGTAATCGTTAGGAGGGATGGAAGCCAGCGTTTAACCCATGTGGGCAGGGTGAAAATTGAGCGTAGGCCTCTCCTCCTCATCGAAGCCGAGGTTGAAGGAAACCCTGTGAAAACCATTGTGCAGAACGCGGAAACCATTAGGCTGGTTACCCCTGAAGGCTCGAAATCTGTGAGGGAGCTCAAGCCTGGAGATGAGGTTCTCGTATACTTTAAGCCTGGAGGCCGCCACTTCGGAATCCTAGTAGAAAAGGAGACCGTGATAGAAAGGTGAAAGCCAGAATCTGCGTAACCCTCTTCGGCAGAAACCTAGAAGAGCTGCGGAAAAATTTTAGGAAGGTTACGGACGGAGACCTCTTCGAAATACGCGTAGACCTCTCAGGAAGCCTGAATTTTAAAGCCCTTCGAAAGCTCACCTCAAAGCCTCTCATCGCCACTTGCAGGCTTAAAGGGGAGGGCGGCGGCTTCAAAGGCTCCGAAAGGGAGCGTTTAAACCTTTTAAGGGAGGCAGCTCAAGCAGGCTTCGACTATGTTGACCTAGAGCTTTCTACGCGAAACCTTCAAGCCCGCCTTGAAGAGTTCAGGGAAGCCGGAGTTAAAATCCTTATTTCAAGCCACAACCTTAACAGGACGCCGAGCTTCAGCCAGCTTAAAACGCTTTTAAACCGCCAGCTGAATTTTTCACCGGACATCTGTAAAATCGTCGGCTTCGCGAAAAAGATGGAAGACAATTTAACCATGCTGAGATTTCTCTTAGAGACTTCCAAGAATTCCAAAGGGAGGATCGTTGCTTTCTGTATGGGTGAGCTGGGCTTACCCTCCCGGGTTCTTTCACCCCTCTTCGGCGGATATTTCACCTATGCTTCAGCTACCCCTGCGAAAGCTGCGGCTCCAGGCCAGCTCGACTTTAAAAGCTTAAGGGAAATTTACCGGAAGCTGGGGGTTGACCCTTGAAGGTTTCTTGGGACAGTAAGGTTTACTGTCTCATCGGGGACCCGGTAGCCTACACTTTAAGCCCAGCCATGCATAATGCTGCCTTCCAAGCCTTAAACATGAAGGGCGTATATCTGGCTTTCAGGGTTCCAGCTGGAAGGCTTCGGGAAGCCGTGGAGGGGATGAAGGCTTTAGGCTTCCAAGGCTTCAACGTAACCATCCCCCATAAGGTTGAAATCATAAGATTTCTCGACAGCCTTGACGAGCTTTCCAGCAGAATAGGCGCCGTAAACACCGTGAAAAATGAGGATGGACGCCTGGTAGGCTACAATACGGATGGGGCTGGAGCCCTCCAAGCCCTGAGAGAAGCTGGAGTTAACCCTGAAGGGAAAAACATCATGGTTTTAGGTGCGGGAGGCGCGGCGAAGGCTATCTGCTTCGTTTTGGCAGGCCTCGCCGAGAGACTGACCATAGATAACCGGAGTGAGGCTAGCTCGGTGAAGCTGGCGGAAATGCTTAGAGCAGAGCTGGGAGCGGAGGTTGAAGCCTGCACGCTGAATAGTATCGAAATGGGTGAAAGGCTCAAGAAGACGGAAATAC
>QMYF01000071.1 GCA_003662515.1 Candidatus Hecatellales archaeon
CAAGCGGTGCACAATACTCGCCGTTTTCCCTCGCCGCCTTAAGACCTCGTACCACCTCGAGGAGAATGGTCACAGCTTTGACTGTTACGACGCTGCGCAGAGTAACATCCAGCCTGAGCTGCGATTTGAGGGGGCCTTCACCCTCCAAGTAAATGTAGGAAACCCTACGTCGGCCTAGGAATTCCACGTAGTCGGTGGTTCCAGCCATGGTTGGGAAGGCGTATTGAAGCTCGGAGCGGAGGGACTCCTCGATAAGCCTTCGCTTCGACTCTTTAACCTCCCTTCTCAGGGTTGAAAGAGTGTCGAGGCCTCCGCCCACATCCAGCTCGTAGCTTTTCACCACCCTCAGGCCTCGCCGGGCAAGGAAGCTTAGAAGGCTGCGGTGGAGAACTGTCCCGCCGAGCTGGCTTAAAAGGTCGTCTCCAGCCA
The DNA here is from genome assembly GCA_003662515.1 of Candidatus Hecatellales archaeon. Lineage (GTDB taxonomy): Archaea > Thermoproteota > Bathyarchaeia > Hecatellales > Hecatellaceae > B25. The sequence continues at coordinate 430 of QMYF01000071.1, forward strand.
GCGTTAAACCAGCCCTGCGGAAAGCCTCCTCCAAACCTTTATCGGTGGCGATTCGTGTGGGGGTAGCGTTCAGGAAGCAGCATCCAGCCTTCAAGGCTGCTTCAGCGTAAGCCCTGGAAGACTTGAAGCCTCCCGAGGTTATCAGGTTGACAGCTACATCTGCCTTGAGGTTTTTCCACTCCTCAGCAAGCTCCTCCACGCTTTTAAGGTTTCCAGCCAGCTTCAAGCCGGGGATAGGCTCGTCCAAGTGGAGGCCTACCTCCACCCGGAGGGGGAAAACTTTAAGGGTTTCTGAAAGCTCCCCTAAAGCCCTTCCAACCTTACCTTCATCCACATCGTAGACGGCAGCGAGCTCGAGGTCTTCAACCCTCCGCCCTCCAACCTCGGGATGCCATAGGCCTTCAAGCTTTTCTCCCAGGCTTAAGGCTTCAAGGAAGGCTTGGCCAGCTAAGCCCACCCCAACCAGGATAACTCTAACACGTCCACCCAAACATTAAACCTCCAATCTTTCAAAAAAGGGAGGCTGGGAAACCTAAAAGGCTTTCCAGGTGAACCGTATAAAAAGAGGGGGAATTTTAAGGTTTAACCTTTCTTAAGGTGTTTTTTCAGGCTTTCTATGAGGGCTGGCAGAACCTTGTAGAGGTCTCCCACAATCCCGTAGTCGGCGTCTGCAAAGATGGGAGCCTCAGGATCCTTGTTGATGGCCACCACGATCTTGGAGCCCCTAATGCCAGCCACATGCTGGATGGCTCCTGAAACACCCACGGCGAAGTATAGGGTTGGCTTAACCTTCTTTCCGGAGAGTCCAACCCACTCGGTGAACCAGCCTCTATCAGCGGCGATAGGCCTCGAGCAGCCTACCTGGCCCCCCAGAATTTCGGCGAGCTCCCCTAGAAGCTTAAAGTCTTCCTTGCTCTTTATGCCCCGGCCTCCGCAGACGACAACCTCTGCCTCCTCGATTCTGACGCCGGAAACCTCCTTAGGTTTAACCTCTAAAATCTCCGCTTTCGGAGCTTTCACTTCTACCTGGAGGCTTACAGCCTCAGCCTTACCCTCAGCCTTACGCTTCTCGAAGAGTCTTGGAGGAACAGTGGCAACTGCAGGCTTACCTTTAACCTTCTGGAGGGAGGAAACCTTCCCAGCGTAAACTATCCTTTTCATCTGGATTTCGCCGTCGGCAACCTCGAAGCCTACGCATTCAGCCACACAGCCTGTTTTAAGCCTCTGAGCCAGCCTTGGAGCCAGCTCCTTCCCCCGCTTGGTGGCGCCTATAAGGATTAGCTCAGGCTTAACCTGTTCAGCCACCCCGTAGAGGGCGTCGGTGTAAGCCTCAACCTGGAAGCCTTTAAGCTGAGGATTCTCCACAATGTAGACTTTGCTTGCACCGTAGGCTCCAAGCTCTTCAAGGTTAGCTTCAACCTTTTCGCCTAGGAGGACGGCGGCTGCTTCACCTTGAATTTTGCCTGCCAGCTCCCTCGCCTCGCTTAACAGCTCAAACAGCGTGTCAGGGTTTTCGGAGTAGGCTAATATGGTTTTAGCTTCCCCCGCCATGATCTCACGCTCCTAAAACCTTCTCCTTGAAGAGGTAGCTTACCAGCTCCTCTACAGCCTCCTCCACAGGCTTATCCTTGATGACCACCCGCTTCCTCTCCACGGCGAAGCCCTGCATGTCCACAAGCTCTATGCCTGAAAGCTGTTCAAGCTGCTCCCTGCTTAACCCTACATCTTCAAGCTTCCAAAGGGTGAAAGGCTTCTTGGAAGCCTTTAGGATGGCCATGAGCGTAGGTATCCTGGGTGTGTTAATTTCTCTGGTTACGGAGACTAGGGCTGGAAGAGGAACCTTAACCTTCTCGTAGGCGTCCTCCAAGTCTCTCTCAGCTATGAGGCTTCCATCCTCCACGGTGAGGCTCCTAGCATAGGTAACCTGCGGGACACCCAGCTTCTCGGCTAGCCTGGGGCCAACCTGGCCTGCATAACCGTCGATGGTTGCCTCCCCGCAGAGGATCAGGTCGAAGCCTCCCAGCTTCTGGATGGCTGCCGCGAGGGCTTCAGCCGTAGCCATAGTGTCAAGCCTCCCGTCGGAGGGATCCACCACCAGGTAGGCTTCGTCGGCCCCCATGGCGAGAAGCTCTTTTAAGCCGTCCCTAGCCGACTCGGGGCCGAAGGCTACCACCTGGATGGTTCCGCCATGCTTCTCCTTCAGGTTTATGGCTGCTTCCATAGCGTTTTTGTCGATGTCGCTTATTTTGCGGGGAACCCTGTCAAGCATAGGCTTCCCTGAAGGGTCTATTCTGATTTCTCCTGGGTCTAAAGCATACTTTGCGCAGACAACTATCTTCAACCCTTTCATCCTCCCTTCTCTCACTCCCACCTATTCTCCCGGAAACCCTCGGGAGAAGACAGACCTGGACTAAAATCACGCCCACAATTTCAGGCTTGAGCCGGCTATAATTTTTCGGGGCTTCTTTGTTTATTTAACGTTTTACTTTTAACCTTTCTGAGGCTTTCCTCAACAGCTTCCACCCACTCCTTAAAGCTCATCCGCTCGAAAAGCCTGACCCCACGCAGAATAACGTCGGTAGGGTCGAAGCTTCGGATAAATTCAACCTCCTCTAGGGTGGGAGGCTCCACCACCCTCAGCCTTTCAGCCTTCCTGAGCTTCCAGCCCACCTGACCCTCAACCTCCCCCACGGAAACCCCAGGGTAAACCTCGCTCAGAAACATTTCACCTTCCCGGGTGAACCTGAAAACCGCCTTATCCGTTATCACTGCGGAGGGGCCTCCGCCCAGCAGGCCTGCCTCCCACCGGCTTCTTCCACCCCTCAAAAAGCCGGGAGAAGTCAGATAGTCAAGCTTCTCCACAAACCTCCGCCTTTCAAGCCTTGTCATGATGATGGTTCGCCTGGCTGAGGAAGCCATATCGTTGGCTCCTCCACTGCCTGGAAGCCTGAGGTCTGGCTGCTGGTAATCTCCCGAGCCGAAGATGGCTGTGGAATTCACGTTTCCATACCTGTCTATCTGGGCGGCTCCAATGATGGCTAGGTCGAAGTAGCCGCGCTGGAGGTCGCTGAAAACCCTCCAGAGACTGGTGATGTAGAAGGCTTGATGGCCGAGGCTGCTGTCGCCTACATCCGTGCAGGCGGTGGGAGGCCTGCCGCCCACATAGCCTCCCTCAAAAACTAGGACAGCATCCGGGGCATGCGTGTAGAGGGCGAGGAAGCCAGCAATCATGGGGACACCTATCCCCACGAAAACCTTCTCCCCGTTTCTAATCTCCCTGGAAGCCACCACGGCCATAAGCTCGGCAGACGTATAGTCTTCAGCATATCTGCGCTGGCCCACGGCCTTTCACCTTAGGGAGGGAATCCTGTTCAGGGCTTGCTCCAGCCTTGAAAGCTCCCGAAGCCTTTCCCACCCCACCTTCTCACAGTATTCTTCATGGCTGCTACATGAGAGAACCCAGACTTCAAGCCACTGGAGGAAGCCTTCCCTCGTCTGGTTTTGCTGGGCATAGTCCCGCTGGAAGAGGATGTCATGGTAGTAGTAGCCGTAGCAGGACCATGGATGGCTTCCATAGGGCACATGGACCACCGCATCAACGCAGTAGCAGGGGATAACCGTCATGTTTGGCAGCCTGGTTATCTCCTCGGTGGAAACCAGCTCCTCGCAGGTTATAATCGTATGTTTGGCAGCCCTAGCCTTATTCTCATCATCACCAAGATGGCCCCATATCTGGGCGTTTCCCCGCCTGTCAGCCCGCTGCACGTGGATTATGGCTACGTCAGGGTTGGCTGCTGGAACCAAGGCTACAGGCTCCCCACGATAGGGATCCTTCACCACTTTAATCTTGGGATTATACTTGGGAATATCCGAGCCTAGAAGCGACTTAAGAGGCATGAAGGGGACGTTTAAGGCTCCAGCCAGAAACCTCAACCCCATCGCATAGTTAGAGTAGTCTTCCACCTCAACCCGGAGGGGCACCCCCTCCTTCAGCGACCTTCTAAAGTTCATGGCTGGAGCGAAAATGGTTACCCCATGCCAGGCAAGCTCCACCTTTCGGATGCATCCAGCCCCGATAAGCATGTCCAGCTGGTCTGTGGGGCTCTCATCAATGAAGACCAGGTCTCTTTTACGTTGACGGATAATTTCGTAGGCTGCAGCCTGGCTATTTCTTCCGCAGAAGCCTCCGAAGGTTAGAGAGCAGCCGTCCCTAACAAACCTTTCAACA
>QMYF01000072.1 GCA_003662515.1 Candidatus Hecatellales archaeon
CCTCTAAGGATAGAAGCTTTTCTTCACGTTTATCCATAAGTTTAAGTCTAACCTTTCCAGCCTCCACTTCTCTCGGCCCCAAGACAATCACGAAGGGAACCTCCATGCTGTCAGCATACTCAAGCTGGCTTTTCAAACTTCTACCCTTAAGGTCAAAGTCGGCGGCTATTCCAGCCTCCCTAAGCCTTGAAACCAGCTTCACCACCTCAGCCCTAACGCCACCCACGTAAGCCACGAAAACCGTTGGCTTCAAAACGGTCCTAGGAATCTTACCCCTCTTTTCCAACGCCAGAAGAGTCCGCTCAATTCCTCCAGCCGCACCGGTGGCTGGAAGGTCTCTGCCATAGATTTTACACAAGCCATCGTAGCGTCCTCCCCCAACCAGAGCACCCAACCCCACCTCAAGCCTGTCGTAAACTTCGAAAACAAACCCGTCATAATAGTCGAGCCCCCTCACAATGGTGGTGTCCACGAGAACCTTCCCTGTTTTACCCATAGAACTTAAAACTTCCAAGGTTTCCTCAACTTCTCTTAACCCCTGCTCAAACTTCTCTCCACCCTTCGACCTAAACTCCTGAAGCCTCGACAAGGCTTCCTTTGCTGGAGCCTGAACCTCTAGGAAGCTCATAACGTTTTCAAGCTGCCCCTGTGAAAGTCCAGCCTTCAGGAGTTCCTCCTGAAACTCTCTACTGGAAAGCTTTCTGAATTTGTCGATTACCCGTAGAATTGATTCTACAGTTTCAGGGGAAACAACCCCTATACTGTTGAGGAAGCCTTCAGCCAGCCTGCGGCTGCTAACCCTCACCTCAAACTCTTTAAGCCCTAAAGCTTCAAGCAAGTCGATGCTTAAAGCCACAATTTCAGCGTCAGCGTCAGGCTTACTGCTCCCAAAAATTTCCGCATCCCACTGGTAGAAACACCTATAACGGCCATGTTGAGGCTCATCGTAACGCCACATGTTAGACACGGCAGCCAGCTTAACAGGCATAGCCAAGTCAGGCCTCCCAGCCACCATCCTCGCCAAACCAACCGTCAAATCAAACCTCAAACCCAGAAGCCTTCCACCCTTATCCTCAAACCAGTAAATCTCCTCGCGAATAGAAGGGCCAGACTTAGCCTCCAAAACCTCCAGACTTTCAATAGGCGAAGGCTCAACCAGCCTAAAACAGTACCTGCGCAAAACATCCACTATCCGGTTGAAAACCCACAGCCTAACCTCCATTTCTTCAGGCCAGATATCCCGCATACCCTTAGGTAGCCGAAACTTGCCAGCCATCGATCAATCCACCTGAGCTACGCGTCAACCTATAATGATTTTCCTCTCAGGCTCTCAGCTAACCGATTTATATAGATAAAAAAGCTTATATACGTTCCAAAAAGCTAAAACATAAATGTATGCATTCTTTGGTGCAGGGGCTTTAAAATGTCCAGTGTTCGGAAGCCTAAAGGCAATTTTGCTTCTCAAATAATCAAATTACTAAAGGAAAATAAGGCTATTTCAAGCATTATAGTGACCTGCCTCATTATTGTGCTCCTGCTGGCTCCAACTCCAGCACTAGCTGTCTCCGTTTCTTCAAACTTTCAGAGCGGTTTAACATTAATTAAGGATTCAAATGACTCCTACACTTTCACGGTTCAAATGAGAATCGAAGGCTACGAGCGAGTTCCCGTCACCAAGCTTAGGCTCTTCATAGACAGCGATTACTGGGACATTACGAACATTGCAGGTGAAACTAAAGGGCCCTTCACGGTAAGTCTTTCCCAGACGGCCCCTTACACCCTAGGCGCATACTATGGTTATGGCTACGGCTACTGGCCATGGGGTTATGGTTATGGAACCTTTACCTATGGTTATGGCTACGGCTATGGTTATGGAACCTATGGTCAGCCTGCAACCTATCTCAAATGGGATGTAACCTTAGATCCTTCTTCACTCTCCACAGGCTCCCATACCTTTAAGCCTCAAGTGAAGTCCGATAACGTATGGTGGATTGGAGACGAAGTTTCCTTCAACGTGGTAGACTACAGTTTAAGCACGAGCGTTTCTTCAACTTCCGTTACACAGGGGAGTTCAACCAGCCTAACAGTCACTGTTAATGTTACTCCTTCGGGAAGCAGCCTGCCCGACGACGTTTCTCTGTCAATAGCTACCTCTCTGCCCTCTGGGATCTCCTGCTCCTTTGCCTCTTCCACCATCCCCTCTTCGGGAGGTTCAACAACCTTAACCATCTCAGCCACAGCCACAGCTAGCACCGGAACCTACAACATCACCATTAAAGGAACCTGCAAGAGCGTGTATAGAACCACCACCATAACGCTTGAAGTGGTAGAAGCGGCTGCGGCAGCGCCAGCAGCCGCACCCGCACCTGCACCTGCACCCACCGCTGAAGACATTATAAGCAACCCAGAGGAGGGTGCAGAAAGCCTTGAAAATCTGGTAGCCCAAGGAAGAGTGGATGAGGCGGTTGACGTCCTAGAGGAGGCTGCTCAGACAGACCCAGCGGCTGCAGCTGAAGCACTGGTCGGAATGGACAATGATGCTGCGGCTGAAGTGTTAGAGGAGATGGCTGAGGATGTTGCCGCGGACCTTATCCAGGAAGCTGTACTCTTAGGCGAGGTTGAAGACATAGCCAACGTGGTTGAACTCATGGATCCGGTTCAGGCTGCAGAGGTCTTTGACGTGCTGGCTACCGAGAATCCAGAAGTGGCAGCCCAAGTATTAGCCCACGTATCGCCTGCCTCCAGAGCCATGATACTGGCGAATGTAGCTAGGCTGCCAAGCACACCCGACAAGGCTGCCGCCATCCTCGAGGAAATGTCCATCGATAAGGCTGTTGAAGCCATCGAACACATGGTGAAGATGAAGTATCTCAGTGAGGCAGCCGATATCCTCTACTACGTGTCCGATGAAACCCTAGCCCAAATATGGGCTGGAATGGCTGAAACCTATAAGAACAAGCTTATACCCTACATGCACGCCGACACCCTAGCCAAGCTTAAACTGCTCTTCAAGGCTAAGAAGGCCAATCTGCTCATCCTGCCAGCCGGAGCCGTTAAGACGGTTTCCTACGTGGAGGAGACAGGCGTAGAATTCAAGGTTTCAGCTGTGAAGCCTACCGCTGGAGTGGTGAAAGCCTGCCAGTACGTGGTCAACCCGAAGGAGGAAGCCTCGCTACCTGAGGCAGTATCCCTCAAGAAGTTCCTCTACCTGTCAGCCCTCTTCCCAGAGGACACGGTAAGCCAGATAACCGCAACCATCCACTACACCGACAAGGAGATGGCTGGCGTCCTCGAGTTCACCATAACAGTCTACAAGTATGACCATGACAGCAACAGCTGGATACCCATAGAAACCACAGTAGACGAGACTGAAAACACTGCAACCATAACCTTGACAGAACCTGGAATCTACGCGCTAGGCGGAATCTAAACCGCCTAAACTCTTCCTCTTTTTAAAGCCATTTTTCACGTTTAAAATGCTCCCAGCCCCTAGGCTCGATAACCCTAGAGACCTTCCCATCCTCAAATTTCACTTCGCCATCTCCAGTAGCCACCCCTATAACCTTGAAACCCCTCCCCCTACGCCTGAAAACTTCAGGCTTAAAAGTGGCCACCAACTCAAACTCCTCGCCACCATAGAGAGCCAGGTCAAAGGGGTCCAACCCATGCATCTCAGCGAAAACCCTAGCTGGCTCAGCTAAAGGAAGCCTCTCCACCCGGAAGCCAACCCCGCTAGCCTCAGCCAGCTGATGGAGACTTAGAGCAAGCCCGTCGCTGGAATCTATGGAAGCCGTAGCCCCCATATCCTTAAGCCTTAAACCTAGGGAAAGCCTAGCCCTAGGCCTATAAACACTCCTCAAAATTTTACCGCGTAAACCCTCAGGAGCCTCCAAACCCTCCAGCAAAATCTTGAAGGCTGCAGCCGTCAACCCGAAAAAGCCTGAAACCGCCAGCAGGTCTCCAGGCTTAGCCCCAAACCTCGAAACCAGCGCTCCCCTACGGCAGGAACCGAAAAGACTGACAGCCACCGAAAGCTCTCCTGCCTCATTGGTGTCTCCCCCCAAAATCTTAACTCCATAAGCGCGAGCAGCAGCCCTCAAACCGTCAGCCAGCCTCCCAGCTTCCCCAACAAGGCTTTCAGGCAAACCTAAACCCACCAAGGCGGCTTCAGGTTTAACCCCTTTAGCCGCAAAATCGCTTACAGCCATAACCATTGCCTTCCAGCCAGCCTCCTCCAAACCCATCCCCGGCAGCAAGTCAGTGCCCGCAAAAAACATGTCGAGCTTTAAAACAGCAAGCCTACCTCCACCTAAATCCCAAGCTGAAACATCGTCGCCAACGGGGAGAGGAAGCCTTCCAGCCTTAAACTTCGCGAGGAAAAGCCGGATAAGCTCTCTTTCACCCTGCAAAACCCTTAAAACCCCCAGAAACCTTAAACCCAACCTTTAACCTTTAACCTTATCGAAGCCCCGGTAGCTAAGCCTGGTATAGCGGCAGCCTCGTAAGTTGCAGGTCGCGGGTTCAAATCCCGCCCGGGGCTCCATCAGGCTTCACCTGAACGGTTAAAGAGACAAGTCCTTCAACCTCCCTCACCGCCACCTCCTGAACCCTTAATATTACCTTATGAAG
>QMYF01000073.1 GCA_003662515.1 Candidatus Hecatellales archaeon
AGCTTCCCCCTGTCCACCAGCCTAGCCAAATAGGGGAACTCTTCCCAGCCTTTAACCCTCCTCAAAGGCGGCAAAGCCAGGGAAAAATTAAAGGACTCCACCCCAAGTTTCCCGTAAACTTGTAGGACTTTATTTAAAACCCGGGCTAAACCTTTAGGCTTCCAAGAATAAATGAAGACTTCCCTCTCCTTCACGGGGGTAAGATAGGCTAGCACCCTGAAAGCCTTATGCTGGAAGCCTAACCCCAAGCTCCGATGAACCTGGTAGAGGTCTTCAAAATAGTTGGACTTATATCTGGCTTCGTAACGTTTAGCCTGCCTCCATAAGGCTTCAACCTTCGGGTAAGGCGTTCTACCAGCAACCATTTGCATGTGTCCGTGAACCATGGAGGCTCCGCTTCTCCAAAGACAGTTCCAGAGGAGGAAAGGGTAAACCGCCCTTCCATCCGCCTTTGCCACGCGTTTAAACCATTGGAAAGCCTGGTTTAACCATGCCTCAAGCCTTTTCTCCCCAAGCCTCAAAGGGTTATGCTCACTGAAAACGATGATTCCATGCCAGCGGTCATATTTCGCGATGTTTGAAGCGGAAACACAGTAGGGTCCTTTAACCCTGCCGAAAACATCCTCCGGAGTCATCTCTAGAGGCCTGCAGAAAGCGCAGTCCTCCCTTTCCATGAAAACTTCCTTGGAGACAGGTTTCCCCGCCTCCACAGGCCTTAAACTTCTCAGCTCGTTGAAGAAGGCCCCCTCAAAGGTAACCTTATTCACGACTTTAACTATCCTCTGTCTTTGCACCCTTCCAAGGCTTCCAAACCTTTCCCTAACCCAGCCTTCCAAAGGTTTAGGGAGCTTAAGCCTACCTACGGCCACCTCCAACCTGAAAATTCTCCTGAAAAGCCTCCTATCCTCTGGAGGCAGGCTTTCAACTAGTTTCGCAAGCATGGAAACCTTCAAAAAGCATCTACCCTAACCCTAAATCAGCAACGGGAGAAAAGAAAAATTTTAGGCTTAACCGAAGAGGATTTTAGAAATCTCCTTTTTAATCTTCCTTTCAGCGGCTTCCAGCCTAGCCTCAAAGGTTTGGTCAAGCCTTATCTTACCGTCGGAGGAGGTTAAAATGAAGCCTCCAATGGTGTCAATGGTCTGCTTGGAAACGTTAACCTTAATGTTTTCGGGAACCTTTAAGCCTTTAAGAAGCCTACTCTGCCTTTCCAGGTCACGCTTGTTAAACATGATTTCAACGGAATCCGTTCCCAAGGCGGGAATAGAGATTTCCAAAAGCTTAACCAGGCTTTCCGCGTAGCTTTCAACCTTCAGGCTCTTAAGCTTCTCGTAGGCCTTCTTGAAGGCTTCGCTGATAAGCCTGTTTTTCGCCTCGAGAATGCGTAGGGCGTTTTGCCTTCTAACCTCGCTTAGCCTTTGCCTTTCCGCTAGCTTGGCTTCCTCCCGCGCCTTGGCCTTTGCCTCTTCAACAGCCCTCTCGGCTTCCGCCCTCGCCTCCGCCAGAATTTTTTCAGCTTCCTCCTTCGCCTTATCTATACGTCTTTGAGCCTCTGCCTTTGCCTCTTCAATGATTTCCTCTCCAAGCTTAGCTACAGCCTGGCTCATGCTTTCTTCACCTCCCCAAAACTTCATCTACTATCTTGGCTACAGCCTTCTCCATGTTGGCTGAAGCCTTCTTCTCTAGGGCGGAAATCTGGCTTTCCGCCTCAGCCTCTAACTCTTTAGCCTTCTTCTCTAGGGCGGCTTCAGCCTCCTTCAGGATTTTTTCAGCTTCCTCCTTGCCCTTCTTTGCTCCCTCCTGCTTTATGGCTTCAGCCTTCCTTTCAGCTTCCCTTAAAATCTCCTGAGCTTTAGCTTCAGCCTCGTCCAGAATCTTCTTTGCTTCCTCTTCTACCTCTCTAATCTTTTTAAGCGCGTCCAGCGACATTTTAAGCTGCCCCCGGCCGGGAGACCTCCCGGAAAGTAATCATTTTTCATTTAGGTTTCCTATATAAACGCTAACTTTCCGAGAGGCCTAATCCTAGGGTGGAGGTCTTTCCCCTATAACCACTGGGACATCCACGGTTTCCCCGTCTCTAACCACGTGGAAAACTACGGTTTGCCCGATTTCAACATGGTATTCAAGGTAGAGGAGGAGGTCTGCCACCCCCTTAACCTCCACGTCGTCCACACCGACAATGATGTCTCCTCCAACCTTAATCTCCCGTCCGCCGACAAGCACCGTCTTATAGCCAGGCCTTATCCCCGCCTTATCTGCAGGTCCTCCCTTAACAACCTCGGTGACCAGAAGTCCTCTCTCCACGGGAAGCTTCAATTTCTTGGCTAGGGCGGGAGTAAGCTCCATGCTTACTATGCCCACCCAAGGGTGAGGATGGTAGCCTTTAGCTATGAGATCTGGAACCACCTGCTTCACCATGTTGGAGGAGATGGCGAAACCTATCCCTGCAAAGGCTCCTGTCGGCGAGACAATCGCCGTGTTAACTCCTACAACTTCGCCTTTAAGGTTTAGGAGAGGTCCTCCCGAATTTCCAGGGTTAATGGCGGCGTCCACCTGAATAACGTCTACGATGGAATAGCCTCCCGGAGCGTCGAGAAGCCTTCCCAGCTGGCTTACAATCCCCATGGTCATAGTGGCTTTAAGGCCGAAGGGGTTCCCTATGGCCAGCACAGTGTCTCCAACCCTAAGCTTCGAGGAGTCTCCGAGGGGTAGGGGTTTAAGCTTTGAGGGTGGAGCATTAACCTTGACTACGGCTAGGTCGCTGTAGGGGTCAACTCCCACTATTTCCCCCTCATAGGAGGAGCCGTCCACGAAGCGAACCTCAATGTAGCGGGCATCCTCCACCACGTGGTTATTTGTCACAATGTAGCCTTCTCTGCTGTAGACGAAGCCTGAGCCTTCGCCTCCGGCTATCCCTAACGGGGTAAGCTTGGAAACTATTATCTGAACCACCGAGCCTTCAGCCCGCTTGAAAACCTCCTGGGGGGTAAGCTCGCCTTCAGGCTTAACGGTAACCGTGACGGTTTCCGTAACTGTGGCGGTGGTTGTAACCGGGGTTTGAGCCTTAAGGTTGGCTAAGGTTTCACTTAAACTTTGAAGCCTGCTTTCAGCCTCAGAATATTGGGCTTGAAGCTGAGCTATCTGGCTTTGGAAGGCCTGGTTGGAATAGTAGTTTACAAGGTTTAAGGCTAAGGTTAAGGCGAGAAGAATTATTATGGCTACGGTTGAAGCCCTACCCATCAGGTTTTCCCTCCTAAATCACATGCATGTAGGGCATAACGGGAACCTTAGGCGTGAAGGGAACCGTGAAACCGGCTAAAGCTAACCCTAACGCCGCAAAAACCATTAACACAAGGAAGATGATGGAGGCCAGAATGGCTATGAGGAAGCCTCCCAGCCAGCCTACGCCGAAAAACGATTTAATAAGCCAAACCCAGAGGAGGAAGGCTAAAATCCAGCCTAGCGGGCCTAAAATTAGAGGCGCCATATAAGAGAAGAGGCCTATAATAACTCCGCCAACTAGGATTAGGGCCAAAGCCTTAGGGAAAGTGGCTTCAGGTCCTGCCACAATTCTGCCTGCCATGAAAATGGCTAGGGCTGTAATTATCCAGACGAAGAGGAAGGCTAGGAGGCTAACTGTCAGCGTCCAAAGGAAACCTGTAAAAGGCATTTCTCCTAACCATTTAGACTTATGGCTGGTGAAAATTATTAATGGTAGCGTTCACCCGGCGAAAAGGAAAGTTATAGTGAGCATTACGGCGGGGTAGGGGCTAGTGAACTTGAAAAGCCTCCAAGCCCTCCCATGGGAAGGCTCCCACAGCAACCTTAAGGCTAGAAAGATTAAAGCAGCGTTAAGCGCGGCTGCGATGACGTAGAAAGCAGGGTGGAAGCTTCCGGCTAAGCCTAGAAGGGTGGAGAAAAGCGGAAGCAGCAGAACCGTTGAAGCTATACATTTGGCGGCTGTTTCAAACCTTGCTTTCACAGGTAGCATGGGGACTCCCGCCCTCTCATAGTCTTCCGCGTAGCGGATGGCTAAGCTCCAAATGTGGGATGGCGTCCAAAGCACTATGAGGGCGGCCATAAGGAAGGGGATAGGATGGAAAGGCTGCCCGGTGACGGCTGACCAGACGGTCATGGCTGGAGCTCCTCCAGCGGGGGAGCCCAAAATGATGTTCCAGCTAGTTTTACGTTTAGACAGCAAATTGTAGATTAGGGTGCTGTCGAGAAGGCCGAAGGCGAACCATAAGCCAGCGTAAAAGCTTACCATTAAAAGGAGAATTAAAGCGGAGAGGCAAAGCGTTAAACCGTAGGCCAAGGCTTTCTCCGGAGGCTTGATTTTCCCGGCGGGGAGAGGCCTTCTCCGCGTCCGCTCCATAACCGCGTCGATGTCCCGGTCGATATAGCAGGTGACGGCGTTGGCGCCTAGGATTCCCCAGGTTAAGGCTGCCATGGTTAAGGCTAAAGTTTCAAGGCTTCCCAAGCCTAGGAAACTGTTCGAAGCGAAACCCATGCGGAGGGCTGCCAGCCCGGAAGCCAAGCCTGAGTAGGCTAGGAGTCCTCCAACCCTAGGCTTGGAAAGCTGAAGGTAGGTTTTGAGGGTTTCCAGC
>QMYF01000074.1 GCA_003662515.1 Candidatus Hecatellales archaeon
AGAGTAGGTGAAACTGTAACTTTCGTGGTGAACCGTAACATTAACTTCACCAATGTGTGCATGGTTAGGTGTGGCTTCTGCGCCTTCAGCAGGCCTCCAAATGCTTCAGACGCCTACCTCCTAAAGCCTGAGGCCGTAGCGGAGAGGGCTGCTGAAGCCTGGAAGGCTGGAGCCACGGAGGTTTGCCTCCATGGCGGAATTCACCCTGAAATAGGCCTGGAATACTATGTGGATGTTTTGAGGGCTGTGAAGGCTAGGGTTCCAGCCATCCACACCCACGCCTACTCGCCCATGGAGGTTTACTATGCAGCTGAGAAGGCTGGGGTGAGCGTGGAGGAGGCTTTAAAGGCTTTGAGGGAGGCAGGCTTAGACAGCATGCCCGGCACGGCTGCAGAAATTCTAGACGACGAGGTTAGGGCGGTCCTATGCCCTAGAAAGCTGAATGTTGAAAGGTGGGTTGAGGTGGTTAAAACAGCTCATAGGCTTGGAATTCCAACCACCTCCACCATGATGTATGGGCATGTAGACTCGGCTAGGCATAGAGCCCAGCACCTAAACCTCCTCAGAAACCTCCAAAAGCAGACTGGAGGCTTCACCGAGTTCGTTCCCTTAAGCTTCATCCATCCTCAGGCACCCATATACCTTAAAGGCCTAGCCAGGCCTGGAGCTACGGGCATAGAAGACCTAAAACTCCACGCTGTGGCGAGGCTTATGCTTCAGGGCTGGATAGACAATATTCAGGCCTCCTGGGTTAAGCTAGGCCCCAAACTCGCTCAGGCAGCCCTCTACGCAGGAGCCAACGACCTAGGCGGAACCCTCATGGAGGAAAACATTTCAAGGGCGGCTGGAGCCACGGTAGGCCAGCACCTCCCCAGCGAGGAGCTCATCCGCCTCATCAGGGAGGCAGGCCGAACCCCAGCCCAACGCACCACCACCTACCAAATCATAAAAGTTTACAGTTAAGAATTCTATGTAGCCTGAAACCGCTGGAGAGGTTTGAGAGTGAAGACCTCTGGCTTATGGGGGCCTCCCAAAAGACCTCCGGGAAAGTCCTGAAAAAGCCTAAAAGCCATATAGGCCCTGGTAAACGTTTAAACTGTTCAGGCTGGAAGGATAATGTGGGGCCGGTAGTTCAGCCTGGAAGGAACGCCCGGTTCGCACCCGGGAGGCCGCGGGTTCAAGTCCCGCCCGGTCCACCACCCCCCAGGTGAAAACACCATAAATCTTAAATTGGACTGTGAAAGCTTTTTTCCATAATATCTGTCGGGCTTGGGGTTGGTTTTGATGTCGGAGGGTTTTGACGAAGAATTAGAGCGTATCAAGCTGAGGAAGATTAGGGAGATGCTGGGTAAAGAGGGGGAGGAAGGTGGTTTAACGCGTGGGGAGCCCATAACCCTCACCGATGAAAACTTTAAAAGCGTGATTTCAAGCAATAGGCTTGTGCTTGTCGACTTTTGGGCTCCATGGTGTGCGCCATGCAGGATTATAGCTCCCATCATCGAGGAGCTCGCCTCCCAGTATAGTGGAAGAGTAGTCTTCGGCAAGCTGAATGTGGATGAAAATACTAGGACGGCCATGGACTTCATGGTGGCAGCCATACCAACCCTCATCCTCTTCAAAAACGGGGTGGAAGTGGAGAGACTCGTGGGAGCCATGCCAAAACAAGCCATTGAATCAGTTCTACAGAAGCATCTATAGCTTCTCCTCAAGTCAAGAAATTTTTATTTTTATTGCAAGGTTTGAAGCCTCATTTTTAACATAACCATGTAAAGAATAATTATTTTCTTAAAAGGAAAAAGGGAAAAAGGTAAATATAAGTTAGGCTGAAATTTTTTCCTTTAAAAGAAAAGGTTGAAGTGGAAAGGGTAAGTGAGTGTGAAGCTTCAAACAGCGTTGGAGAGGGTGATGAGGAGGCCCTCCTTAGATGTCAACATTGGGTGAGGGGGAAATGGTCGAATATAGGGTGCTAAAGGAGAGGATGAGTAAGTCTAACTACGAGAAGCTGCGTGCCATACCCAATCCTAAAGTACACGAGTTTATAGCTGAGGCTGCTGAGCTCTGCAATCCAAAGGAAATATTCATTTGCAGCGATGACCCAGACGACATTGCACACATTAAGAATATGGCTATCGTTAGCGGTGAGGAGAGTGCTGCCCTAGCCACTCCAGGCCACACCTTCCACTTCGACGGCTACTATGATCAGGGGAGGGACAGGGAGGTTACTAAGTTTCTTGTACCCGAACACGACTCCCTAACCCCCAACTTGAGGCAGGTTAACCGTGATGAAGGTTTAAAGGAAATATTAAGCTTGCTAAAGGACTCGATGAAGGGGCGAACGATGATTGTACGCTTCCTCGTCCTAGGGCCTGCCAACTCCATCTTCACCATCCCCTGCATAGAGTGCACCGACTCCTGGTATGTGGCCCACTCCGTAAGCCTCCTCTACAGGAAGGGCTACCAAGCCTTCCTTCAAACCACACCGGAAACAGATTTCTTCAAAACCCTACACTCCTCGGGGAAGCTAGATGAGAGGATGGTGAGCGTAGAACATGAGAAGAAGCGCATCTATATTGACTATGTGACGAACACAGTTTACAGCGTCAACACTCAGTATGCTGGCAATTCGATAGGCTTCAAAAAGCTCGCCCTACGCTTAGCCATTCGCAAAGCTCACAGGGAGGGATGGCTAGCCGAACACTTCATGATTATGGGGGTGCACGGCCCCGGGGGGCGTAAAACCTATCTGGCTGGAGCCTTCCCAAGCGCCTGTGGTAAGACTTCAACCGCAATGCTTCCTGGGGAGACCATCCTAGCCGACGACATAGCCTACGTCCGCAACGTTGACGGGGTCTGCCGTGCCGTTAATGTTGAGGCAGGAATCTTCGGCATCCTCCAAAACGTTAACCCCAATGATGACCCGCTCATCTACCAGGTTTTGACAAGCCCAAACGAGATAATTTTCTCCAATGTGCTGGTTAAGGATGCAAAGCCTTGGTGGCTTGGGATGGGCTGCGAGCTTCCAGAGGAGGGGATAAACTATTCGGGGAAGTGGTATAAGGGTAAGATAGGGCCGGATGGTAGGGAGATACCACCAGCCCACGAGAACGCCCGCTACACCGTGTCGCTTAAAGCCCTCCCAAACTGCGATCCAGAGCTTGATAATCCGTTAGGGGTGGAGTTGGGGGGTATCATGTATGGCGGACGAGACTACAGAGCTTATGTTCCCGTTCAGCAGGGGTTTAACTGGGAGCATGGTGTCATCGCTTATGGGGCAGCACTTGAAACGGAAACAACCTTCGCCATCACTGAGGAGAAGGGCAAATACGAAATTAATGTGATGAGCATCCAGGATTTCCTTTCCATCCCCCTAGGCCAATATATCAAAAACTACTTGGAGTTTGGGAGGAAGCTTAAGAAGGTCCCCCTAATCTTCGGGGTTAACTACTTCCTCTGCGATCTGAAAACCGGTGACTTCCTGAATGACCGGCGTGACAAGCATGTGTGGGTTAAGTGGATGGAGCTACGTATCCATGGGGAGGTGGGAGCCCTAAAAGCCCCCACAGGCCTCATCCCGAAATATGAGGACCTAGCCCCCCTCTTCAAGCAGGTGCTAAACAAAGACTACAAGAGAGAGGATTACGTTAAACAGTTCACCATTCGGGTTCCAGAGAATTTGCGCAAACTAGAACGGGTGGAAGAGTTTTGGTCGAAGATTCCGGATGCACCTGAACAACTCTTCCGGGTGCTCGACGAGCAGAGAGGCCGCCTTCTAGAGGCTAGGGAAAGCTTTGGAGACTACGTTTCACCTGAAAACCTTCCGGAAGAGTAAGTTTAGAGCATGAATGCAATAGGCCTCAGATGTCCCCCTCATCCTAAGCATGAAAAAGGCATTTTTGGAAGCCTATTTTTTCAATTTTCAGCTAAAAAAGCTTTTCAACCATTTTCCGGCTTTTAGCTTAACCCTTTGACATAAGGCTTATATTGGGCCCCGTTCCATAATATGAGTGCTGACGCCCGCGGCCTCTAACCTGGCGGCGGCGTCGGACAGACCATGAAGACTTTCGTCTGAGGATGAAGGGTGTCCGGCCTCCGGCCGCGGGTACACTATGAAGACCTAAAGATTAAAGGCTTTAGGTCCGATGCGGGTTTGCCGTGGTTCCTCTCCGCCACCAGCCTTGAAGGTTCAGCGCCGTACTCCTCTATAGGCCCAATCCCGGTTGATCCTGCCGGACCCCACCGCTATCGGGGTGGGACTAAGCCATGCGAGTCGAGCGCCCCCGGGCTATGGCGGGGGAGCGGCGCACGGCTCAGTAAAACATGGCTAACCTACCCTCAGGACGGGGATAACTCCGGGAAACTGGAGCTAATCCCCGATAGGTGAGGATGCCTGGAATTGGTGCCTCACCGAAAGGGGCCTGAAACCATGCCTTTCAGGCTCCGCCTGAGGATGGGGCCATGTCCGATCAGGTTGTTGGCGGGGTAACGGCCCGCCAAGCCTATAACCGGTACGGGCCGTGAGAGCGGGAGCCCGGAGATGGGCCCTGGGACAAGAGCCCAGGCCCAACGGGGCGCAGCAGGGGCGAAACCTTCACAAT
>QMYF01000075.1 GCA_003662515.1 Candidatus Hecatellales archaeon
ACGTCTAGGAGTTCCCTCTCCTCCGTTTGGAGGCCTTGGAAGCCGCATTTCGGACAGCTCCGCTGGGAGGCTTCACCCTTAAACCTTACGAGGTCAGCGGGCTTCACTAGATGCTTCTCCACGTATCCGCAGCTTGGACACTTTACGGATACCTCAAGGAGGTTTAAGCCTTCAGATAGGAGGAGTTTTTCAACAGCTCCAAGCCCCATCAGTCTTCTAACCTCCTCTATGCCGTAGGCTGCAAGGCTGCTTTCCCTTCCAACCTCCCTGAGGAAGGCTTGAACAAGCTCCCTCTCCTGAATATACCTAACATTCTTCAGGATTTCCTGGGATTTAGCTACAACCTCCTTTACGCCCTGCTCCTCCACGTAGGAGGTGTCCACCACGGCTATAACCTTACGCTTAAGCTCGTAGTGGAGGTAGTCGCCTTCCAAGAAGTCGTTTTTGGTGGGGCCTGGCCCCCCAACAATTAGGCCTCTTAAATCGGGGATTTCAAGGAAAATCTTGTTTGCATAGCTTCCAGCCCTCTTGAAATACTCGTTCACTTCTACCTCCCTGAGTCTTTCAAACCTCCTAGCTGACTGGCCTCCAGCCCTATGCTTCCCCGAAATCCCGGAGGTTATGGATTTGACGATTTCAAGCCTCCTACCTTTAAGGATAGCGTAGGTTGCACCACTCCCATCAATAACCATGATCCCGTAGGTTTCCTTCTCCCTAACCAGGTCGAAGAGGGGCTCCACGTGGAAGCGTGAGTCACAGCGGTAGAGGTAGATGTCGATGGGCTCCGGTGGAACGATAACGTAGGTTTCCATCTTCTCGGTTCCAGGCCCATTCTGCGGTATGGCGCCGCAGAAGACCACCAAGCCCGTTGGGGGAGTTCGCCCCACAAGCTTAAGCCTCTGAATAACCCTTTCAATGGCATCCTGAACATTGTGCCTTGTAGTCCTAGACTTAATGTTGGAGGCTGTGGAATACTCCTGGCGTAGAACTCCTATAACCTCGCTTAGCTGCCTCCCAGCTGGGATGTAAAGCGAAATGAGCTCGGTGTGGCGGCCCCTCTTAGAGGCGAGACTGTCAAGTAGCCTCTTCACCTTGTAAACCTCGACGGAGTAGCTTTTCTGAGCCATGAAACCCTTCCCAAACGTTTTAACGTTCTTAGCAGCCCACCATTAATAACCTTTTATCCCTAAGTGGATTTAATATTTTGAGTGGAGAGAGGGTTGGTTAACCTCGTAGTGAAGCTCGGCCACTTCCTTTTCCCCTACCCCCCTCAGCCGAGGATGCTTAGGGATTATGCTGAAGTTTTTAGGAGGCTGCATTCTGAAGGCTATGGGCTGGTTCTGGTTACTGGAGGCGGTGAAGCCTCGAGGGGTTACATTGAAGCCTTGAGGAGGCTTAGAGCTGATGAAACCCTATGCGATGAGGTGGGAATAGCAGTTTCAAGGCTTAACGCCAGGGTGCTGGCAGCCGTCCTCGGAGACCTCGCCCACCCAACAATTCCGGAAAGCCTTGAAGAGTTGAGGCTCTGCTTCGGGCAGCGTAAAATCGTGGTTATGGGTGGGCTTACTCCAGGCCATTCTACGGCTGCTGTTGGAGCTCTGGCTGCGGAAGCCGTGAAGGCTGACATCTACATTATGGCTACGGATGTAGATGGCATCTACAGTGAGGATCCTAAGGTTAACCCTAAGGCTAGGAGGTTTGAGGAGATAGCCACAGAAAAGCTTGCCGAACTCGCCTTGAAGGGTAGGCTTTGGGCTGGAACCTACCAGCTTGACCCCCTAGCCGTCAAGATTATCGAACGCTCTGGAATAACAGCCTACTTCCTCGATGGGCGGAAGAAGGAAAACCTGCTGAGGGCAAGCCTAGGCGGAAAGGTTGGAACGAGAATCGTTCCGGGGAGAAGTTAGATTTGGCCAAACTTGAAAACATTTTCGGAAGTAGGAGGCAGACGAGGCTCCTAGAGTTTTTACTCCAGAATCCTGGGAAGGTTTTTAATCAGGCTGGGCTGGCAAGGTTTCTCTCCTGCTCCCCCAGCACGGTGGCCAGGGTTATAAAGCCCTTGGTCAGGGAGGGAATCCTCGCCTACGAGCAGGTTTCAGGCCAAATGAAAATCCTAGCCCTAAACACAGAGTCGGAGAAAACTAGGCTGCTCCTCGAATTCTACGAGCGCTACAGGAGGCTTTAGCCTGCGAGTAGGCCTTGAAGCCGTAGCCGCTTAAAGACCTTTGAAGGCGAAGTGGAGGCTTAACAGGTTTACCCACTAAACCCCCAAGAAAAAAGGTTTCGGGAAATCTTTAAAAAATCTACGACGGATTAAACTTTGAGTTTCAAGCTAAAAGAGGCGGGGCTGGCTTGAAGAGGGTTGACGTTCTAATTATTGGTGGGAGTGCGGCAGGAATCACAGCAGCACTTACGGCTAGGAGATTTTCTAAGGAGGCTTCCATAACCCTGATTCGAAGGGAAAAGGAAGTCTTAGTTCCCTGCGGCATCCCTTACATCTTTCAAACCATAGGGGATGTGAAGAAAAACCTCATACCAGATGGAGTCCTCCTAAACAAAAACATTGAAATCTTGGTTGATGAAGCTGTGGATATAAATCGAGCCGAAAAGACGGTAACCCTAAAAAGCGGAGAAAAGATAGGCTATGGGAAACTTGTTTTGGCTACAGGCTCAAACCCCGTTGTCCCTAAAATTAAGGGTATTGAACTTCAAAATATCTACACTATTAAGAAGGACGTTGAATATTTGGCTAGGCTTTCAGCCGAAATAGACAAGGCTAAAAACGTAGTTATCATAGGTGGAGGCTTCATCGGGGTTGAGGTTGCTGACGACCTTTCAAAGAAGGGTCTTAACATCTCCATTATAGAAATGCTACCCCACTGCCTCCAGCTCGCCTTCGACGAGGAGTTCTACACCCTAGCTGAGGAAAACCTTCGAAACCTTAAGGTTAACCTTGTAACTGGCACCACAGCCGAGGAATTTATTGGTAAGGAAAAGGTTGAAGGAGTTAAGCTTAGCAACGGAGAGACCTTAAAAGCCGACCTAGTTATCATCGCTATCGGCACATATCCTAATACTGAGCTAGCTCAGAAGGCAGGCTTAAAAATTGGGGAGCAGAAGGGCATCTGGGTAGACGAATATATGAGGACGGTTGACGAAGACATTTTCGCCGCTGGAGACTGCGCTGAGAAAACTTCCTTCTTTACGGGTAAGCCTACGGCTTTAAGACTTGCCTCCTTAGCCACCATGGAGGCTAGGGTTGCAGGAGCAAACGTCTACAGCCTTAAACGTAAGAATCCAGGAGCTATTGGAAGCTTTTCCACCATGGTTGGAGGCCTAGCCCTAGGGGTAGCAGGCCTCACAGAAAACGCAGCTAAACAAGCAGGCTTTAACTATGTGATAGGGGAATTTGCAGGGCCAGATAGGCATCCACCCGTTATGCCAGGATGCAGAGAGCTTAGGGTTAAACTTCTCTTCGATAAAAGCTCGGGGAAGCTTTTAGGCGGGCAGGTGGCCGGCGGAGCCTCCACCGCTGAAATCGTTAACATGTTAACTGTGATGATTAGCCGAGGCTTCACCGTTGAGGAAACAGCAATTATGCAGTTTGGAACCCATCCAGCTTTAACCTGCTCACCCATCTCCTACCCGGTGTCAAGCGCTGCTGAAGACGCCCTAAGCAAATTCTGAGGGAACACGGATTGGCTACCGAAGTCTTAGTTGATGTAGGCTCATGTAGATTTAAAACTAGATCACCGTGAAAGGCGGCTAAAGTTTTCTGAGTTATGAGTAACGTAACATCATTTATTTTTTAAGTTTTTAGATTAGGCTCGAAGAGAGATTATAAATTTTTCCCTGAAAAATTTTGGAAAAAGAGATTTTAGAGGTTTTCGTAAACTTTTCTCAGGAATTCTTCGTCTGAGAGGATTCCCTCGGGAGGCTTTACCGCGGGTTTAAGCTGGAGGGGTTTGTTGTCGAGCCTGTGAACGGTTCCACCGGTTTCAAAGCCTGAAATGGCTGTGGGAACCTTTAGGCCTGCGAAGGCTACGGTTAGGTTTTCAACGTGGTCGAGGGCGGCTATGGGCAGTCTTGAAAGCCTTTCAGCGGCTTCTCCTGGAAGGCTTGAAAGCGGGTTTGAGCCTACGATGAGGGCTGAGTCTACCTTCCCCTTCAAGAGGCTTGCGATGGCTGAGGTTTCAGTGGGATTATGCCTTGCAGCCCCCTCCGAGTAGTCGATAGCGTAGGGGTAGCCCGCCTCCTTCAACACCGTTTCAACAAAGCCCAAGCTGTTGTAGTGGCCTGGAAGAGGCATCACCACGCATTTCACCCCAGCCTTTCCAAGGGCCTCCATCAGCCTTCCAAGGGCCTCAAGGTTGGCTTCAGCCATCCCCGTCCCTAAAAGGCCAAGCCCGTAGAAGATGGCTACAAACCTGGAATTTTTGAGGTCTTGGGTTAGGCTTAAAATTTTTCTGTAGGGGAGGCTAAGCGGCTCGCTTAGCTTACCTCCTGAAACGGTTTCAGTGAGAGCTTTAATGAGGGC
>QMYF01000076.1 GCA_003662515.1 Candidatus Hecatellales archaeon
ACCTTAAAGCCGTAATTTTAACGCCTAAAAAGAAGAGTTACACCGCTTCCTCCGAGGTTGAAAAGGTTAGGCTTTTCGCACCCCTAGTAGAAACGGTTTTCAGGGAGGCTTTAAACGGGAAATATTGGCGGGCTATGACGCTTAACGGCCTGATTTTCTCCGCAGCCTACGGCTACGATGTTTCGCCAGTGGTGGAAGCCTTGAAGGCTGGAGCCTTAGCCGCAGGGATAAGCGGGAAGGGCCCCGCCCTAGCAGCCCTAACCAGAGAGGAAAACATGGATAAGGTGGCGGAAGCCCTCCAAGCCTTCGAAGGGGAAATCATTACAGCCAACGTGAACAATAGGCAGGCTAAAATTTTGAGGGTTGAAGGTTGAAGGCCATCATTGAGGGAGACTCGAAGATCGGGGGAAGCGTGAAAGCACCTCCCTCCAAAAGCTATACACATAGAGCCTTCATTGCCGCCATGCTTTCTGAAGGGGAAACCTTCATCGGAAACCCTTTAAGCTCTGCGGACACCGAGGCCACCCTTAAGGCTTGCGAAGCCTTTGGAGCTGAAACCGAGGAGGCCAAGGGTGGAATCATTATTAGGGGTGTCGAGAGGCTTAAAGCTCCAAGCCAGCCTATAAACTGCAGAGAGTCAGCTTCAACCCTCAGATTCCTCATACCTGTGGCAGCTTTAGCAGAGGGAAAAACCGTTCTGACAGGTGAAGGAAGCCTGCTTAACCGTCCTGTAGGCCCGCTGGTGGAAGCCTTAAGGAAAATTGGGGTGAAATGCTGGTCTAAGGATGGTAAGCCTCCTGTTCTGGTTGAGGGGCCAAGCCTCAGGGGAGGCGAAATAAGCCTGCCAGGAAACGTAAGCTCCCAGTTCTTTTCAGGCCTAATTTTCGCCTGCCCCCTGGCTGAAAGAAACTCTGAGGTAAAGGTGGAGGGCAGGCTTGAATCTAAGCCCTACGTGGACTTAACCGTTCACGTAGTTTCCAGGCATGGTGTTCGGGTGGAAATCTTAGGCGACCATGAAGCCTTCAAAATTCCAGGCGGCCAACGTTATAGGGCTGCGGTCCATAAGGTTCCGGGAGACTTCTCCTCCGCCTCCTTCCTCATGGCAGCTGCAGCCCTAACCTCGGAGGAAGGCTTGAAAGTTGAAGGGCTAAACTTGGAACTGCAAAACCAGCCTGACATTGAAATAATTAACGTTTTACGCGGTATGGGAGCCAGGGTTGAGGCTGAAAGCTTCCACGTTAAAGTTTCTAAGGGGAATCTTAGGGGGATAACCTTTAACGCGGAGGACTGGCCTGACCTTGTCCCGGTGGTGGCGGCTTTAGCCTGCCATGCTGAAGGGGAAACCAGGATTACTGGCGCAGGAAGGCTTAGAATTAAGGAGTCTGATAGGCTGGCAGCCTTAAGCCGGGAGCTCTCAAAGATGGGTGTTAAAGTTGAGGAGAAGGCTGACGGGCTTGTTTTGCGGGGAGGCAGAGTTCATGGAGCCGAGATAGACCCTCATGGAGACCACAGGATTGCTATGGCCTGCGCAGTAGCCGCCTTAAAGGCTGAAGGGGAAACCGTTATTTTTAACGCTGAGTGTGTAGGTAAATCTTATCCGGAATTCTTCCAAGTATTGAGAGAGCTGGGTGGAAGGGTGAAACTTGTCGAATAGTTTGGGCAGAAGGTTTAAGATAACCCTCTTCGGGGAAAGCCATGGACGCTGCGTAGGGGTAGTTGTGGAAGGCTGCCCTCCCGGGCTTGAAGTTCGAGAGGAACTCATCCAAGCCGAGCTGGACAAGCGTAAACCCGGCGGGGAAGCCTTCTCCACCCCTAGATTAGAGGAAGATAAGGTGGAAATTCTTTCGGGAGTGTTTAACGGGAGGACTACAGGAGCCCCCATATGCATGGTGGTTTGGAACAGGAAGCAGGATTCCACTCCCTACGAAAAGTTGAAGTGGACTCCTAGGCCCGGCCATGCAGACTATCCCGCCTACGTCAAGTATAGAGGCTTCCACGACTATCGTGGAGGAGGAATTTTCTCTGCAAGGCTTATGGTTGGGGTGGTGGCTGCCGGAGCCTTAGCCAAACAAATTTTGAGGGAAAAAGAAATCGATGTTCTAGCCCATGTCGTAGAAATAGGCGGAATAGGCATCGGGAGGACGCCTTCTATCGAAGAGATAAGGGAGAAAACCTACAAGTCGGCTTTAAGATGCGTAGACGAGGAAGCCAGCCTTAAAATGCAACATAAAATTGAGGAGGCTAAAAGGGAGGGAGACAGCCTCGGAGGCATCGTGGAATGTCTGGCTTTAAATCTCCCCGCTGGCTTGGGAGACCCCCTCTTCAACGCTTTGGACGCTGACCTAGCCCACGCCCTCTTCTGCATTCCCGCCGTTAAAGGCGTAGAGTTTGGAGCAGGCTTTAAAGCGGCGAGAATGAAGGGCTCGGAAAACAATGATCCCTACACGGTGGAAAACGGGAGAATAGTGACTTTAACCAATAATGCTGGTGGTGTGCTGGGAGGCATGTCGACGGGAATGCCTCTCATAGTGCGGGTAGCCTTTAAGCCCCCCTCCTCCATAGCCAAACCCCAACAAACCGTCAACCTGAAAACCATGAAGCCGACGGAAATCAAGGTTGAAGGAAAACATGACGTATGTTTCGTGCCGAGGGCTGTCCCCATAGTTGAAGCCATGGTGGCTTGCGTGCTAGCCGACCACCTACTTTTAGGGCAGCTTTAACCTTTTCAACCCTTACAGTGAACTTCGCCCTTAACTCTCCGAATAAACTTTTCACAGGTGAAACATTCAAGGAAGGGAACAGTTTTCCCCTGGACAGGGCAGTTTACAGCCTCCCTCTTCATCCTGTTAATCATTCCGCGGGAGAGAACACCTTTAAACTCTTCAAGCTTCTCCTTCGGTATTCTCGCAGGCTTATCCAACGTTTTAATTTCAACCTTGAAGCGTGCTTCCATAGCCTATACTCCCTCAAGGTTTGTAAAAATTTGAACTAGAAAGATAAGTAAAAGAATAGTTGCCTTCTTCGCGGCTCAACCTTGAAGCCTGTCAGCCTAAGATTATCCTCGAATTTCTATGTTAGACTCTGGAAAGCCCAGCTTTACCAGAATTTCCCTAGCCTTATCCCTATGGTCCCCCTGAAGGAGAATCTGATTGTTTTTAGCGGTTCCACCACAGGCGCATTTCGACTTGAGCTCCGCGGCAATTTTCCCTATGTCCATGGTTTTCGAGTCTATCCCCTCGATGACGGTCACAGGCCTATTCCATTTTCTACGTTCAAGCCTTATCCGGATGCGCTGTTCGCCCTTCTCGATTTCCAGACAAATGCACAAATCCTTAGGAAGCCCACATTTTTCGCATATTTCAGCCATATTCTTCTCCTTGAACTCCTTGTCAGCCTTTTCGCCTAAAAATTCTCAAACCTTACATATAATCGTTACCATAGGAGCCCCTGAAGCATAAAGGGGGTAAAATTGAGGAAAAAACTTTCAGCCTGGGAAATTTCCCAGGCAGCTCAGCTCGCCATAATCCTCGAGGTTTCCGCCTACCCTAAACCTGGAAACGTAAGCCGCCTCCACCCCTTCAAGGACACCACCCTCGACCACTTCCTAGCCGGAGGAATCGCCATAGGTCAAACCATGCATAAGGCAGCCATTAGAGGCATAAAAATAGGCGAGGGAAAACTTAAAGAAGACGGAGCCAAGCTGGGATACCTCATCGAGGAATGCGTTAAGGCTTCTAGGAGGTGGCATAGAGGGGGAAACACCAATTTTGGAGCAGTCTTACTCATGGTTCCCCTAGCAGTCTCCGCGGGAATTCTCTCTGTTAGAGGCTTGCTATCAGCCTCCAAGCTGGGGAAAACCGTAGCTAGGCTTGTAAGGGAAGCCACCGTTGAGGACGCCATCCACCTTTTTAGAGCCGTTAGAGTAGGTGGAGTAGGCGGTTTAGGCAGGCCTCCTAAAGGTCTTCCAGACGTTAGAAGCCCTAAAGCCGTCAGAGAGTTGAAGTTGGGGGGGATCACCCTATATAAGGTTTTGAAGGGCTGCAGTTCCAAGGACAGCCTATGCCGTGAGCTGGTGGACGGTCTACCCATCGTCTTAAAAGTAGGCTACCAGACTTTAACGGAAACCTTCCAGGAGACAGGCGAAATGAATAAGGCCATAATTCAGGCTTTCCTGTCTATTCTGTCCAAGGTTCCAGACAGCCTCATTGCCAGAAAAACCAGCCTTGAAGAGGCTTTAAGAGTTTCAGAGATGGCTTCGAAAATCTTGGAGCTTGGAGGAGTTCACACGGAAAAAGGGTGGAAAGCCCTCTTAGAGATGGATGAAAAACTTAGGACGCCTGATAACAGGTTTAATCCGGGAGCTACAGCAGACCTAACAGCAGCCTCCCTAATGGTTTTCCTCCTCCTCGGCGGAAAACCTTAAAAATGAAGGAAAAACTTAAACAACCCGCCTTTAAGAATTTCTAATTGAAGCCCGGTGGTGTAGCGGCCAAGCATGGCGGGCTCTGGACCCGGGGAAAAC
>QMYF01000077.1 GCA_003662515.1 Candidatus Hecatellales archaeon
CTTCACATTTAAACTCGTCCACCCTGAAATCTTTTATGGCTTCAAACCTGCAGTTCTCCTCGCAAAGCCCGCATTCAACACATTTCTCCCGGTCTATGGAGGCTACCCTCGAGCCTGAAAACTTCTCCCTCCTCTTTTCGTTTTCAGGGTTTAAAAGTAGGGGGAGATTGGAGGCCTCCACATCGCAGTCGGCGAGGGAAAGCCTGAATTTCCGGGAAGCTAAAACGGCGAGCGAGGCTGTGAGAGAAGTTTTACCTGTTCCACCCTTACCGCTCACCACAACCAGTTCTTTAACCATTCAGGATTCACCGTCTTTCAGCTTTTCAAAGGCCTCCCTAAACCTCTCCCTCCATTCAGGTATCCCCTCAACCAGCGGAACCCCCCGGGAATACAGTTCAGCTATCCTCCGGCTGTAGGGGATTTCCAGCAGGATAGGTATCTTTCTTTCCCGGCAAAATTTCTCCAGCCCCCCGTCAGCCAGCCCCGCCTTATTAACAACCACACTAAAGCTTAAACCAAGTTTTTCCGCTACCTCCACCATGAGGGCTAGGTCGTGGAGTCCCATAGGGGTAGGCTCCCCAACCAAGATGAGGTGGTCAACCCCGCTTATGGCGGCGATAACCGGGCAGGAGGTTCCCGGAGGCGCGTCGATAATGACAGTTGAAGCCTCTTCGGCCCTCTTTTTCACGGCTTCAACGAGGGGGGACGCTCTAGGCTCACCCACATTGAGGAGGCCGTAAACCAGGCTTAAACCGTCCTTAACCTTTCCGCCTCTAACCACGCCTATGGTTCTCTCAGCCTCGCTGATGGCTTCAACCGGACAGACAAGCCTACAGCCTCCACAACCATGGCAGAGCTCCTGGAAAAAGATCAGCCTGCTGGGAAGCTGAGCTATGGCATGGTACTGGCAGAAGCTTGAACATTTACCGCAGAGCGTGCATTTTTCCTGGTTGAAAATAGGGACGGGAACCTTAACAGGCTCTTCCCAAAAGTCTTTTAGGGGAAGAAAAAGGTGAACGTTAGGCTCTTCAACATCGCAGTCTAAAATTTGAACAGGCTTTTCAAGGGATAGGGCAAGGTTAACGGCTACGGTGGTTTTACCGCTTCCTCCCTTGCCTCCGGCAACAGCTATCTTCAAGGCTAAAGAAGTAGTAGGGAGGGCTACCTCTTTAAGGTCTCCTACGTTCAGGGCAGGTGGAGCATTCTCCCTGAAGCCTTTGAAGCCTTCCAGCTTTAAAGTCTTCTAAAGCCTCTCTAACCGTCCTCGAGTTGCTACAGTAAACTTCTACGCCTGAAGCCTTAAGCAGGTTGGCAGCCCTCGGCCCTATACCTGAACAGATTAAAACGTCTATCCGCCAGTCTTTCAGCTTTTCCGCAGGCATAGGCCCACCGTAACCATGCCTCCCAGTATTCATTATAACCTCGACTTTTCCCGTGTCTAGGTCGATAATGGTGAAGGTTGGAGCTCTCCCGAAATGTTCTGAAATCCTCTCGTCTAGTCCTCCCCAGCCC
Source organism: Candidatus Hecatellales archaeon (assembly GCA_003662515.1). Taxonomy (GTDB): domain Archaea; phylum Thermoproteota; class Bathyarchaeia; order Hecatellales; family Hecatellaceae; genus B25. Next base: position 1,513 of record QMYF01000077.1, read on the forward strand.
ATTGACGGAATGCAAACTCTAACCATGGTTAACCCTCAAAAGGCTTAATCCTTCTTCCCCAACATCTGCTTTAGCTCTGAAATTCTAGCCTCCACACCTTTAAGCTCCTCCTCAAGCTCACGCTTGTAGGCTTCAAGCTCCGCCAGCTCTTCTTCAGGCGTCGAAGGAGGCGGCGGCATGTAGGGGATAGGTGGAGGAACCATCGGGACCATCTGAGGCGTCAAGGGTGGTGGAGGTGTTGAAGGGGCTGCTGTCGGAGGTGAAGACTTTAATTCTTCAAGCCTCTTCCTTATGGCTTCTATCTGGGATTCCAGCATTTTCGCCTGCTGCTCTAGCATCTGTTTTTCCTGTTCCGGTGTGGCGGGCTGGTAGAAGGGTGCCGGAGTAAACCAGGAAGGCATGGTAGCCCATCCTGGGAATCCTAACATCCACCCCATCCGCCGGTATCGCCAGCCATACCCGTAGCTCATGGTTTTACCACCAGTAGGGAGGCCGGTAAAGCCACCATCCAGCTGGAGGAAACGCGTAGTAGCCGGGGCCGTAGAGCCACCAGGGGCCTCCGAAAAGCCACCAGCAGGCGCCTCTGCCGAAGAGCCAGCCGGGCCTCTGCCATGGAGGCAGGTAGCTGAAGGGTCCTCTGCCAGGCCAGGGTCCCCACCATCCTCTTCCCTGCCATCTCCATCCGAACCATGCCCAAGCCATCCCCTTTTTCACCTCCAAAAGAATTGTGCATATGCACGTATTTAAGTTTAACCCTAAAAATTTAAGGATTGAAGCCCTACAAATGGTTTGCTGGACGTGAAACCATGCCTGGAAGAATAGTGGGCGAACTTTTAGCCTTCCTCCTCAAGGAAGCTGGGGAAGCCTTCCGCCAGCATGCGAGAAACGTTTGCATAGGTCTAAGATATACTGGGGTTCAGCTTGAAAATGGCCATTTAGGTTTATGTGCAACCCTTACGGTTGAACAGGTTTTAAGCAGGGAGGGCCCCCTAGACCAGGCTGGAAGGCTTGCTGGAAACCTGCTTTTCGACCTCGTCAAGCTGGCTGGCTCTTGGAGGCTGGATGAAGCTGTGGTGGGAATAGCCGCCATGAACGCTGCCAGCCAGCTGCTCTTCGAGAGGAGGGGAGAGGAAGCCTACAGGATTTCCTATGGAAACCTGCTCAGGGAGCTTAAGGTTACCAGCGACGACATTGTGGTTATGGTGGGAAACCTTAGACCTATGGTGGAGCCTTTAAGGGAGAAAGCCTCCGTGCTCTATGTGCTGGAGAGAAGCCCCCTCCACCGCGGAAGCGAACCCTACCATCTGCCTGATACAGCCTGCGAGGAATACCTTCCCCGAGCCACCCTAACCATCATAACGGCCTCCACCCTCGCCAATGGAACCCTCGACCGCTTCATAGAGCTGGCGGAAAAATCTAGGGAGATCGCCGTGGTGGGGCCGAGCAGCCCCCTCACGCCAGACATTCTCTTCAATCACGGTGTAACCGTGGTTGGAGGCATGCATGTGCGGAGGCCTGAGGAGGCTTTAAGGGTTATTATGGAGGGGGGAGGCACCCGGGAGCTTAAAGCCTTTTGTGACCGGGTAAACCTCCGCCCCAAACGTTGAAGCGTGAGCAGCCTTTACGTTAGGTCTCCACATTCGCATAGGGTTTCATGGACAGCGTCGTAAAGCTCCTTTAAACCTTCACCCGTTAAGGCTGAAACCTTAACAGGACGCTGGGCTCGAGCAAACCTAGAGAAAACTTCAAGATAGCTGGCTGAGAGGTCTGCGGAAACCCCGGCCTCCCTTAAAAGCCTCTCCTTGAAAGCCTGCGGGTTCAAAAGGATTTCCTCTAGGTTTACGTCCACCTTCAAATCTGCCTTGTTGAAAGCTAGGAAGCCTTCTAAGCCAACCCAAAGCTGGGAGGCTAAACCCAACAGAAGAGAGGCTGCCAGGCCGACTACGCCTCGCCTGGCCAGGCTAAGGTCTACCAGGTATACGCCTACGGTGGGCTTAAGCCTTTTAAGCGTGGAAGCCAGCTGGAAGCCAGCCTCCCTGAAAAGGAAAACCTCAGCTTGGCCAGGCGTATCTAGAAGCACGTAGTCAGCCTCCAGGCCTTCAAGCCTTCCGAAGAGCTCCTCTCCAAGGCTTAGAAGCCGCTCCACAGCCCCTACAAGGGCGCCGTTGGGGCCGAGGCCTTCCTCCTCCATAACTTGGCGGAGGGTAAACCAGCGGCGGATGTCAAGGCTGGGCTGGTAGGGCAGCCTTTCACAGCCGGGGTCCAAGTTTACGCAGGCGACAGTCGCCCCCAGTTCTCTGCTCAGCCACCGGGAGAAGGCTGCCACCAGGCTGGTTTTGCCTGAGCCAGCTGTCCCCATGAAAACTATTTGAACCGTCAATTATAACCCCCGGCAAGGGCTGGAAACATATAATATTGGAACATTGAAAAATTTAGTGGAGAAGAAGCCTTTCAACGGGGGGAATGGCTGAGACGTTTTCCAGCAGTCCTCCACCCGGCAAGCTATCCCCTAAAATCGTTCTTTCAGCTCCAGCCACAGAGATGAGCAACCATTGGGGGAAGCTTTTCGTAGGTTTCGGAGCCTGCATTTCTGAGCCCCCCTTCCCAGCCTGGTTCGTTAAAAGACTCTTCTATCCCCCTGTCAAGCATCATAACGGGCAGGCCGATTATGCCCCATACGCTTTAAGAAAAATTGAAGCCTGCCTTCTCGACGGAGGCTTCCGGGAAGAGGAGGTAGTAACAGTCCATCCTGAAAGGATTCCCCGCATGGTTGGGCCTCAAACCCGAGCCATAGGCTTAACTTTAATGGACCCCTTAGGGTTGGGGCCTACCAGCCTAACCTTCGCCTCCATCTTTAACGGTAAAACAGCCACCCAAAGAGAGTTTGAAAGGCTCATGGAGATTCTTGAGCCGCTTCGAGGGAAGGTGAAAGTTATAGTTGGAGGCCCAGGCGTATGGCAGATTTTACAGGTTAAAGAC
>QMYF01000078.1 GCA_003662515.1 Candidatus Hecatellales archaeon
CCTAAAGGTTTCTTTAACAGCCACTACCGAAAAGGCTGCCTTATAAAACCGCTATCCATCTCCATGTCAAAAATCAACGTTAGGGAAGGCATGCTTTAACAGGCTGTCAGGGCGGAGTGGAAGTGTTTTCTTTGGCTCCAAAGAAAGTTTTCGCCTTAACTTTCCAATGGTTTTCTTCGATGTTAGGCGGGCTCGAAAATTATTCTGTCTCCCTCCCTCCTAGCCTTAAACTCTACGCCTACCAGGTCGGAGACCTCAAGGTTGGCTGGGATTTGAAGCCACCATCTAAGGTAGCGTTTAACCCTGACGGTGCCCCTCCTCTTGCATTTCCATTTAACCGTGACGATTCTCCTGCGTAGCTTAACCGTGTAGGGCTTCCCCAATCTTAGGCTTCCCTCCCCCTTTTTTCGGAGATCCTCCCTGCTTAGAGGACGCCTACGACGAGGCCTAGGAGGGCCATCCTCGTGATAAGCCCGTATTTCACCTGTTTGAAGTAGACGGCGTGGGGGGTGAAGTCCACCTCCGGAGTAATCTCGTCCACCCTGGGCAGCGGATGCATAACTATTAGGTCTGGCTTGGCTTTAGCCAGCAGGCTCTTATCCACCTTGTAGGCTCCCTTAACCCGCTCGTATTCGGCGGGGTCAGGAAACCTCTCCTTCTGGATTCTGGTCACATAGAGGACGTCAAGCCTGTCTATTACGTCTTCAATCCGCTCCGCCTGCTCCACCTCCACCTTACCTTTAATGTCCCAGATTACCTCCCTCCTCATCTGAAGCTCGGGAGGGGAAACCAGGTGGAGGGAAACCTCATAGTTGGATAGGGCGTAGGCCAGCGAGTGAACGGTTCGCCCATAGCGGAGGTCGCCTAGGATGCCTATCTTCAACCCGTCGATGCGGCCTTTCTCCTTATAAATGGTGTAGAGGTCTAGGAGGGCTTGGGTTGGATGCTCCTCAGCCCCCGAGCCGGCGTTTATCACGGGAATGGAGGCTATGTCCGCAGCCAGCCTCGCCGAGCCCTCCATGGGATGCCTAAGCACAATAATGTCCACGTAGTTTTCCACGACGCGGATGGTGTCGGCGAGAGTTTCACCCTTCTTAACCGAGCTGGTTTCAGGCTCCCCGAAGCCTATTACTCCGCCTCCCAGCCTCTTCATGGCAGCCTCAAAGCTAAGCCTAGTCCTTGTGCTGGGCTCGAAGAAGAGAATTCCAAGGAAGCGTCCCTGCAGGAGGTTTAAGGGTTCTCCAGCCTCCAGGCGGGCTTCCACCCTCTCCGCCGTCTGGAGGATGTGGTCAATTTCCTCCCTGGAAAAATCTTTAATGGAAATTATGTCTCTCCCTTTAAATTCAGGGTTCAAGGGGTTCCCCTGAAAAGAGAGAAGGGAGCCAGGCCGATTTAAGACTTAGCATTTAGTCCCAGAAGGCTCGCGTGCGCAGGTATTCCCTCTCCGCCCTGAGCAAAGCCTGATAAAATTCTTCTTCGCTTTCGAAGGGCTGCCTTAGGAGGCGGGCTGCCGTGGAGGGGCCTACCCCCCGGGCTGAAAGCGCGAGGGCGGCCTTACGCCCATAGTTTTGGATTAGGCTGGCGTTCTTCCAGGCGGTCAGCCAGAGCCTTTCCTCTTCACGGCTGAGCCTCCGGCCGGAAAGCTTCTTCCGCACAGCCTCCACGGTTTCCCTATCCTGAGGGTTTAGGACGGCTATGAGGGTGGAGCCGCAGCGGGGGCAGCGAGGCCTCTCAGGCAGGTTCTCCAGCCTGCGGAGGGTTTCCCAGTCTCCCCGGTAGAGGCAGAGAAGCCTCACCAGCCTTGAAGCCAGCCTCGCCTTCAAGATTTCCACAGCCTCACTCTTTTCGAGGGCTGGCCTTAACAGGTCGTGGGGGGCGATCTTGTCGAGGAGAGGGAGCGCCATAGGGGAGGGCTCCCCCTGGAAGCCTGCCACCTCCACCCTTATTTCCCGCCGGTTAAGCTTCTCGAGAAGCCATTTCACCGCCTCCAAGTCTAAGTCTTCAAGGAAGATTTCCCGTAGGGTTTCCGTGTAGATGGGGGTTTCCTTCAGGGCTTTCCAGAGAAGCTGGGCTTCCCTAAACCTGTATTCAGCCTCCCTGCTTATCACCCCAAACCTTTTAGCGTTATTCCAAAGCCTCCAGAGGAAGAGCTCCGTCTGCCCTATCACCGCCTCCATAAGGCTTTCCAAGCCTTCAACCTTTAAGGCTTCCAGCTCTCGGGCTACAAGCTGGGGGTCTAAGGCTCTGGGAGCAATAAGCGCCAGACGGTAGGGGTCGGATTGGACGGCTACCTCCACCCCCAACCTGGCGGTGGTTAGGAAGGCTAGGAGCCTGCTCAGCGCCCTGTTTCCCCGGTCTCCCAGGCAGACGTGAACCAGCAAATAGTTTTCGAAGGATTCCAGCAGGATAAGCCTATCCGAGGGAACGGGGAAACCCTTCTCCCTCTGCGCCCTAACCAGGTCCACCACCTTGGCTTTAGCCTCAGGGCTTAAAGGGTAGCCCTCTAAAGGCTTGAAGCCGCCCCCTCCAGCCTCCAAGTCTTCGAGGATTAGCCTGCGAAGCCTGCCCACCTCGAGGGCAGCCTCAAAGGTTACAGGGATAACCTCCCCTTCCCAGGCAGGGATGGCTGCGGGGCTCAGCTCGGAGGCCTCCACCTCCACAAGCCGCCTATCCTCATCTACCTGGAGAACCCTCCAGACCGAGCCCTTCAAAATGAACTGGCTTCCAGGCCTGGCATGCCTAGCCACAAACTCCTGGTCTAAGCTTCCAACCCTCCTTCCAGCATAGTCGACGACAAGGAAGCTGGAAACCTCAGGAATCGTGGAGAGATTTTCAAAATAGTAGTGGTAGGTTTCAGGGCTTCTCGCCTTAAGGCTTCCATCCCTCAGCCGGATTTTCCTTTCAGCCTCAAGCTGGGCAGCCACCTGATAGAAGGCTTCCGGCGGAAGGCTGGCGTAGGGTTCAGCCCTCCTAAAAACCTTATAGGCCTCCTCAAGGCTTACCAGGCCTCCCTCATCCAGCGTTAACCCTGCCAGCTGGTGGGCTAGAACATCTAAGGCTTCTCTGTGGAGGGTTGGAGGCTCCAGCTCGCCTTCAAAAGTCCTCCTTAAAAGGACGGCAGCCTCCAGGATGTCGTCAGGCCAGGCTGCCAGGATGAGGCCTCTAGCCGTTTCCCCGAAGCGGTGGCCGCTTCGGCCGAGCCTTTGAGCCAGCTTAACAGCCTGCCTCGGCGAGTGGTATTGGACTACAAAGTCTACGACGCCTATGTCTATGCCTAGCTCCAGCGAGCTGGTGCAAACCAGGATTTGAAGTTCGCCCTTCTTGAGTTTCTCCTCCGCGTCGAGGCGGACTTCACGGGAGAGGGAGCCATGGTGGACGGCTACCTTAAGGCTGGGGTAGAGCAGTTTAAGGTTGGAGGTTAAGGCTTCAGCATGCTCCCTCGTATTGGTGAAAACCAGCGTAGACCTGTAGCGTTGGCAGGCCTCCACAAGCCTTCTAAGCCTAGCCACCGTTCCCGGCGGGAGGGAGGCCTCCTCCGCCCTAGCCAAATCTTCGCGGGTGGGTGTGGGGCTTTCCACCCAGGCTTCAACCTTTCGGAGCTTTTCCGCCTGAACCAGCTTGAAAGGCCTGTTTTTGCCGGCTAGGAAGCGGGCTGCCTCCTCAGGGTTTCCAAGGGTGGCTGAGAGGGCTATCCGCTGCAAGCCTCCTGAAATTCTTTCCAGCCTTTCTAGGGCTAGGGTTAGTTGGGCTCCTCGCTTGTCGCAGGCTAGCTCGTGAACCTCATCCACAATAACCCAGCGGAGGGAGGCCAGATGCTTCCTCATCCTTTTCCCTGGAAGGATGGCCTGCAGGGTTTCAGGCGTGGTGATAAGCATGTCGGGAGGCTTTAAGGCTTGGATTCTGCGGGCTGAGGCAGGCGTGTCGCCGTGGCGTACCTCAACCCTAATGCTGAGCCTTTCCCCAAGCTCAGCCAGCCTACGGAAAATATCCCTGTTCAGGGCTCTTAGAGGGGTAATGTAGAGGATTTTTATGCCTAGAGGATTCCAGCCCTGGCTTCTAAGCCTAAGATAGGCTTCAAAAACTGGTAGAACAGCCGCCTCGGTTTTCCCGCTTCCCGTAGGCGCCAAGAGGAAAACGGTTTCCCCTTCAAGGATGGGTTTGAAGGCTTCCCTCTGGATGGGGGTAGGCTCCGTGAAGCCAAGCCTTTCCAGCTCCTTCCTCAAAACCGGAGAGAAAATGTTGAAGCTGCTGGCCATCCGTCTTGAGGCCTCCTTTCCCCTGTTAGGGTGCTGTAAGGTAGGTGGCAGCCCCGTAGAGGGCTGTGAGGGCTCCCAGCGTCAGGTGGGCGAGGCGGAGAAGCGTGAAGGC
>QMYF01000079.1 GCA_003662515.1 Candidatus Hecatellales archaeon
CCCCACCCTCAGCAATAAACTTTCTAACCTCTGCTGCCAGGTAGTCTGGGCCTCTCTTCTCCTTGAAGTAGTGCCACATGCCTACGGAAGGCTCTACAGAGCCTGCGTGGACGGAGAACCATTCTCGAGCATGCTCGGTGGTTAAAGCCCAAATCCACTCCTTCCAGAGGTTTAAATGTATCTTGGCGTTTCTAAGGCTTGACGGAGAAAGGCTTAGCAGGCTTCTGCAGAGTTTTTTAACAGCATCATCCAGCTGGCTGTAGGGTACAACCTGGTTTACTAGGCCCCATTCAAGGGCTGTCTTAGCGTCGACGAATTCGCTTACAAAACACATCCAGGCGGCTCTCCTAATCCCCACGGTTATGGGGAGCCATTGGGTTGCCCCTCCAATGGAGGTCATGCCTACTCTTGGGCCTGGCTGAATGAAGCGTACATGGTCGGCGGCGATGGAGAGGTCGCAGGCTAGGTGGATTTCGTTTCCCCCTCCAGCCACGGTTCCGTTCACCCTGGCGATTACAGGTTTACCGCACCTCCTTATGAGGTCGAAGAAGCGGAAGTAGGTGTCAAACCACTTGTAGAAGTCGCTGGGCTTCCTCGTGTAGACTTCCGCGTATTCTATTACGTCTCCTCCTGTGCAGAAGCCTTTGTCTCCGGCTCCTGTTATAACTATCACTTGGATTTTGTCATCCCACATGGCGTCCTCCATGGCGGTGCAAAGCTCCCTTAAAGTGTTCAGGGTGTAGGCGTTCAGCCTGTGAGGCCTATTTATCATTAGGAGCGCAGTATAGTCATACCATTGCTTATCGTAGATTATCTCTTTAAAGTTGAAGCTGCCCTCTTCAGCCATGCCGACTCACCCTGAAATAAAACTTCACCTCACTTTCATGTTAAAAATTTTAGCTTAAGCTTCAGCTGGAAAAGGGCTAATAGTTAAGCCTGCAAAAATTTTTCTTAATTACAGCAAGGGAGTTTATTGGTTATGGCTGGGAAAAGGGCGCTTGTAATAGTGAAAGGTGGAGGGGAGCTGGGAACAGCGGTAGCTCACCGCCTTTTTAAGGAAGGCTTCAGGGTGGTGATAACCGAGGTTGAGAAGCCTCGAGCTGAAAGGAGGCTTGTATGTTTCGCTGAAGCCGTCTATGAGGGGGAACATAGCGTAGAAGGGGTTACTGCCCGGAAGGCTGAAAATCTGGATGAGGTTAGGCGAATTCTCAAGGAGGGGAAAATCCCTGTTTTGATCGACCCAGAAGGGAAGCTTGCCTCCCAGCTTAAACCTGACATTGTGGTTGACGCGAGGATGGCTAAACGTAATTTGGGAACTTCTCGGGATGAAGCGAAAATTGTGGTGGGTTTAGGTCCGGGCTTTAAGGCTGGAGTGGATGTAGACGTTGTGGTGGAGACCAAGCCGGGCTTGAAGGCTGGAGAGGTCGTTCTAGAGGGGGAAGCCTTACCTCATAATGGGGTTCCCTACGCCCTTTCCGGGTATACTTTTGAGAGGCTGCTTGTGGCTCCTGCTTCAGGTAGGTTTAAAGCCTTCAAAAGGCTGGGCGACCGTGTTAAAGCCGGGGAGGCTGTGGGAGAGGTTGGAGGCAGACAGGTGAAAAGCAGGATTTCAGGCGTTATCCTAGGCTTGGTTCACGACGGGGTTGAGGTTGAAGAGGGGAGAAAGCTTGGAGACGTTATGCCTGAAGAGGCAGTTAGGGAGGCTGAGGAAATGATGAAGCTGAGGGGACTACCATCCAACAGTTACCTTTACATGGTAGGTGAAAGGGCGTGGAGGGTTGCTGAAGGCGTTTTAAAGGCTATACGCATGTTTGAAGAGCGATTAAAGGAGGGTTAGCGCTCCTCTTTAAGGAAGCTTTTTACAGGCGGAGTTTTAAGTCTACCTACGTCTCTCTCCTCTGTTTCCCCGCCCATAATGGAAAGCCAAACCATGAGGTCGTCTATGGCTTTGGAGTTCTTTTCGTCAGGCATAGGCTTTCGCTGGTAAATGTAAAAGTAGAGGTATTTTAAGTCATCTACACGATTTTGAGGGGTCGGGTAAACTTAAAATAGACATTGGGTGGTTAAAGATTTGAAGCGAGAAATATGATTGAAAGTTTGTGGCGGAGGTTTTAAGGAATGTCTTCTAGCGGGAGACGTTATAGGCTTGGATTCGACATCGGTGGAACTTTTACCGACCTAGTTATCGCCGACGAAACAACAGGGGAAATCAGGATTGCCAAAGTTCCTTCAACTCCGAAGAATCCGAATATTGGAGCTCTCAACGGTCTTAGAAGGCTTTTGGCGGAGAGCGGTGTTAAAGCTGAGGAGTTAACTTTCGCCATCCATGGAACAACGGTGGTGACCAACACTGTTATCGAGCGGAAGGGAGCCAAAACAGCTCTCATCGCCACTAAAGGCTTCAGAGACGTTTTGGAAATTGGAAGGGAGCGTAGGGTGACTCAGTACGACTTCTTCGAAGAGAGACTTCCCCCCTTGGTGCCCAGGCATCTTCGAAGGGAGGTGGATGAGCGGATAGCCTATAATGGCGAGGTTTTGAAGGAGCTTAACCCGGAGGAGGTTAAGGCTCTAGTCCAGGAATTTAAAAAACTTGGTATCGAATCTGTGGCTGTCTGCCTGATTCATTCCTATGCTAACCCGAAGCATGAGAAGGAGATAGAGAAAATTTTCAGCGAGGAAGCGCCGGAAATCAGGGTTTCCTGCTCCTCCGACGTACTTCCAGCCTGGAGAGAATACGAGAGAGCCTCCACCACCGTAGTTAACGCGTACACGAGACCTAAAACCGAGAAATACATGGAGGAGCTCATGGAAGGCTTAAGGAAGGAGGGCTTTAAGGCTAGGCTTTTCATCATGACGGCTGCCGGCGGAATCGTCCCCGTAGAAACTGCAGCCAAATTCCCTGTGAGAATCTTGGAGTCTGGGCCTGCGGCTGGAACCCTGGCGGCAGCCTTCATAGGGGAACTAGCCGGAGAGCGAAACCTCATCTCCTTCGATATGGGTGGAACCACCGCTAAGGTGGCCTTGGTCGAGCTGGGTAAGCCGAGGATAACCACGGTTTTCGAGGTGGGAGGCTACAGGTTTAAGAAGGGAAGCGGCTATCCCGTTGAGGTTCCAACCATCGACCTCATAGAGATTGGAGCCGGAGGGGGAAGCATCGCCCACGTGGAGATGGGCTTGCTGAAGGTTGGACCTCAGAGTGCTGGAGCTGACCCTGGACCTGCCTGCTACGGGCTCGGCGGAACGGAGCCTACGGTTACCGACGCCGACCTAGTATTAGGCTATCTCAACCCCGACTACTTCGTTGGGGGAGAAATGAAACTTCACAAAGATTTAGCGGTTAAGGCTATTGAGGAGCATGTGGCTAAGCCTCTAGGCCTAAGCGTAACCGAGGCAGCTTTAGGCATCCACGACGTGGTCAACGCGAATATGGCTAGGGCTATGAGGGCTGTCTCCATTGAGAGGGGTAGGGATCCGAGAACCCTGGCCATGGTTGCCTTTGGCGGAGCTGGACCTGTCCATGCTAACAGGCTAGCTGAACAGAACAAGATTGGCAAGATTATTATTCCGCTGGCCGCGGGTGTGGCCACCGCCATAGGCATGCTTGCCAGCGACGTGAAATTCGACTTTGTGAGAACCTATGTGGCTAGGGTTGAGGAGGTTGACCTGAGCTTGGTGAAAGACCTTTACAGCCAGATGGAGGAGGAGGCTGTAAGGCTTCTTGAGGAGGCTGAGGTAACCGAGATGGAGCTTATTAGAAGCGTTGACATGCGGTATGTGGGTCAAGCTTACGAGCTTAACGTGGAGATGCCTAAAGGTGAAATCACAAAGGAAACGCTTGAAACCCTAGAGAAATCCTTCATTAAGCTTTACGAGGAAACCTATGGGTTTACCACAGGCGATCCGGTGGAGACGGTGAACTGGAGGCTTCTCGCCGTCGGGAAGGTTCCAAGGGTTAAGGTGAAAACTTTGGAGGCTAAGGGTAGGGCTGAGGACGCCTTGAAGGGCACGAGGAAAGCCTTCTTCGCTGAGTATGGCGAATACGTTGACTGCGACGTTTATGACCGCTACAAGCTGCTTCCAGGAGTGCTCATTGAAGGGCCTGCCATCGTGGAGGAAAGGGAAACCACTATTGTGATCTGTCCTAAGTCCACGGCCACCGTGGATAAGTATCTACACCTAATTATAAATGTGGAGAAGAAGGAGGCGTAAACCATGTCTGAAGAGTTTGACCCTATTAGGCTGGAAATCCTCTGGAGCGGGCTTCTATCCATAGTCGAGGAGATGTCTATCTCCCTTAAGAGGACGGCCTACTCCGAGCTGGTGAGGGAGGC
>QMYF01000080.1 GCA_003662515.1 Candidatus Hecatellales archaeon
CGTATAGCCATTGGAGCATGTTGAAGACAACAACTATGCCGGCTAACAGGAAAAGGTTGAAGGTTCCTAAAGCCGAAAGGATGGCTGCGAAGAAGAGGGTTGAAAGGCCAATGATTAAGGCGAAGGTTCCATACATGGAAAGCTTGAGTTTTATCAGGCTCATTTCCGCCTCTTTTAAAGAAGGGTGGGCAGCTTAATAAAATTTTCAGCCTCTCAAGGCCTGAAGAGGGTTATCGCTCAAAATTCCGGAAGCCTTATAGGGTTAACCTTTAAAGTTTAAAGGGAAAGCCGATGGAGCTGCTCCTGGCCCTCACCGTCTTTATAGTTGCCTTCATTCTGCTCATTAAGAGTGCCGACCTCTTCGTGGAGGGGGCGGTGGGAGCAGCCTACCTCCTCTCCCTGCCCAGAATCATCATAGGAATAGTTATAGTCGGCCTTTGCACCACCCTTCCAGAGTTCGCCGTTTCAGTTCAGGCAGCCTATATGGGGCATCCTGAAATAGCTTTAGGGAACGCTGTAGGCTCTGTGGTGGCTGACGACGCGTTCGCCCTAGCCCTAGGCGCCATCATCGCACCGGTCATCCTAGTTAACAAGAGAATTCTGAAGAGGTTTGGAGGCTTCCTCCTCTTCTCAGCCTTCCTCTCCTACTTTCTCGCCTTCGACGCTGAGGTTACCAGAATTGAAGGGCTGATTTTAGCCTCCCTGCTGGTAGTCTACTACCTATATTTGGTTAGGACAGGTAGAAATCTTGGGGAAGTGGAGGCCGAGCCGCCCAAGGCGGAGATAAGGTTCAGCCTTATCTGGCTGGTCGCCGGGGCGGTAGGCGTAGTTCTCTCAAGCAATTTGGTGATAAACTCGGCGGTGGCTATTGCCGCCTACCTCGGCGTTCCAGAAGTGGTTATAGGGCTTACAGCCATAGCCCTGGGAACCTCTCTGCCTGAAACCTCCACCGTGGCTGTTTCGGCTAGGAAAGGCTATGGAGACCTTGCGGTTGGCAATATTCTTGGAGCCGACGTTTTAAACCTTCTCTGGATTCTCGGGGTTTCAGCCGCGGTTAACCCGATTAGGGTTGCCCCTGAAACCATAGCCTTCTCCTATCCGTGGATGCTTCTCGTGGTTTCCACGATGCTCGCCATGATGGCCTGGAAGTATAAGCTTACCCGCTGGAAGGGGTGCCTTCTCCTATCCCTCTACATCATCTACATTTACCAGCTGGCGGTAACCTTCTTCCTCTAAAGCTTCACCGTTTAGGGTACTTCTTCAGTCTCTCCGCTATCTCAGGGTCTTTAAGCGCCAGGATTCGGGCAGCCATCAGAGCGGCGTTTTCCCCAGCCTCAATCCCCATACAGGCTACAGGAACACCCTTTGGCATTTGAGCAATGGAGAGAAGCGCGTCTAAGCCTCCAAGTCTAACATCCCTGGGAACCCCTATCACGGGCTTGATGGTTCTTGAGGCAATGAAGCCCGGTAGGGCTGCAGCCAGCCCAGCTATGGCTATGAAAACCTCGGCGGGAGACTCCTCAACGTAGGCCTCCAACTCTTTAGGCTGCCTGTGGGCTGAGAGAACCTTGGTTTCATGGGGGATTCCCAGCTCGTTGAGCACTTTGGAAGCCCTGTTGGCTACCTCCGTGTCGCTGCTGCTGCCAATTATTATGGCAACCTTGGGAGGTTTAAGCTCCGCCATGCCGCCTTACGCCTCCAAAACTATTTTTCCTCTACCAGGAATCCACTCAATAGTTTTACCTATGAGGCCCTTCCTAAGCCTGTAACGGTATACGCCTCTAACAAGCTCAGCCTGCTCAATCCTCCTCTTCAACAAAACCTCCGAGCCAATGTCGCTGCGATGGAAGACTCCCCAACCGTCAGCCAGCCTCACATAGGGGATGCAGGCCTCAGCCTTGGCTGAAGCCTCAGGAATAGTCTTACCTTTAGCGAAAATCTCCACAAGCCTTGAGCCTCCCGTGAGAATGGTTCCGTCAGGCTGGAGGTCTGTGGAGGCATAGTAAACTTTTCCACCCTTCCTCCTGATTTTCTCTTCGTCTATGAGGGCGGGATGGCCCTTGGCGAGGTCTCTCCTGTCAGGGTAGCCTTTAGGCGACACGCATTTAACCACGGTGGCAGCCTCCTCAAACTGAAGCTTAACCTTGTTCAGCCTTTCATCTATAATGGCTTCGCAGACCTCCACCATGTCCGACTTCAAGATGGGAAGAACATTCACGGCTTCAGGGTCTCCGAAGCGGCAGTAAAACTCTATGATGGTTGGACCCCAGAGGGCGGTGAGCATCATCTGCCCTGAAACCACACCCTTATATTTCTGTCCTGTTTCAGCCTCCACAGCCCTAACGCAGGCTTGAACAATCTCCACGGAACGCCTATACTCGTATTCGTTGATGAAGGGGAGAAGCATTCCAGGCCCGGAAATAGAGCCCATCCCACCGGTTTCAGGCCCAATATCCATCTCGAAAGCATTCTTATTATCCTGAACCAGCGGGAAAGGCTTAACGGTTCTCCCGTCGGTGAAGGCTTGAAGCGTATATTCCGGCCCTTCCACCCTCTCCTCGATCAGAATCTTATCCTCAATGTCCGTGTAGCCCTTCATGTGTTCCTCTCCGATGATTTTGGCGTGAGCCTCCTTAACTTGGGTTTTCTCCTTGCTCAGGTAGGCTTGAAGGTCTGCTATGACTTTAACACCTTTCCCGCCCACCTGTCTCGCAGGCTTTAGGGCGACGCTTTCAGCGTATTCGCGAATGTAGGCTACGGCGTCAGCCACATTCTTGAAAGCCTTAAACCTAAGCCTCCCGGGAACCTTATGCTTCCACATAAGCCTCCTCATGAAGGCCTTAGACATCTCCAGCTCGGCTGGACCCTTCTTCGCCCCAATGCAGGGTATCCCCTCAGCCTCGAGGGCGTCGGAAACCCCGTGGAAAAGCGGCTCCTCAGGCCCCACGAAAACAAAGTCTACATGAAACTTTTTGGCAGCCTCCACGATGAAGGCGGGATCCGTGATTTTTCCCAGCACGTATTCTCCGCCGGTTTTCCGGCAGAGCCTTATTATGCCTGGGTTTCTAAGCCTCATGGCTGCGTAAAGTTTGGGGTCTAAACGGCTTCTGCAGATGGCTTCAGCTATGGCATGCTCTCTCCCAGCGTCTCCCACCAAGAGAACTTTAACCACCATTACTCATTCACCCTCCAAAGGGTACTTCCCGGTGAAGCAGCCTAAGCAAAGCTTGCTTCTGGGAATCCCTAGGGCTTTAACCAGCCCTTTAACGGAAAGCCAGTGGAAGCTGTCGGCTCCCACCACCCTGCTAACCTCTCCAGCGGAAAGACAGGCGGCGATAAGCTCATCCTTCGGTGGAACCTCGGTTCCGTAGGGGCACTGCGCCACAATCCTCGGGCTTCCAACCCTCACATGAACCTCTTTGGCGCCCATCTTGTTTCGCATAAGGTTCACCGTGTTTTTGGTGGTGGTTCCCCTCACCACGCTGTCGTCCACCAGAACTATCTTTCTGCCCGCTATTGCGGATTTAATCGGGTTAAGCTTAAGCTGAACTCCCACCAGCCTTTCAAACTGGGTGGGCTTAATGGCGCTTCTAACCCTTCTCCCCGTCTGGACGAAGCCTAACCCGAAAGGTATTCGAGCCTTCTGGGCGTAGGCCACCGCGAAAGGTATGGCTGTTTCCGGAACGCCTAAAACTATGTCTGCGCCGGAGGCAGGATGCTCCTCAGCCAGCATTTCACCAATCCTGATTCTGGCATCGTAGACGGGAACCTCATTCACGATAGAGTCCGGCCTAGCCAGGTAAACATGTTCGAAGGCACAGTATTTCGGTTTAGGTTTGACAGCCTGCTTCCGCTCGATGCTGTAGGCGTCGAAATAGTAGATTTCGCCCGGCTGAACGTCGCTTTTAAAGTCGGCTCCAATAACGTCTATGGCGCAGCTTTCCGAGGCGATAACTCCATAGTCGAAGCCGAAGCTTCCGATGGCGAGTGGCTTAAGCCCTAAGGGGTCTCGGGCGGCCACCATTTCCCCCCGCTCGGTTAAAGCCACCAGCGAGTAAACCCCTTTAACCTCACGCATAAGCTGGCTGGCAGCCTCCACCGGGTGAAGGCCTGAATCCAGCTTCCCTGCGAAAAGCAGGGCTAACAGTTCAGCTTCGCTTCTCGGCTCAACAGGTTTAACCTCCTCCATTAAACGTTTAACGTTCAATATTTTGCCGTCGAAGCATAGGGCCGTCCTTACAGGGCCCTCAACGATGGCAGGCTGAATCTTTGAGGGATCCTTCTCGGGAATCGTGGTTACGCAGCCTATTCCAAC
>QMYF01000081.1 GCA_003662515.1 Candidatus Hecatellales archaeon
GCTTGAGGGGGAAGCCGTGAGGGCGGGGTTCCCTTGGGCTTTAGGCCTCATAGGGGGGTACTGCTGCCTCTGCGAGGAATGTGTTGGGCCTGGAGGAAAATGTCTTCACCCCTACGAGGCTAGACCCTCCATGGAAGCTTTAGGAATCAACGTTTATGAAACCTGTGTTAAAGCTGGGGTTCCCCTGCCTTCACCCGAGGAGAAGGTTCTCTGGACGGGGGTTCTCCTCGTCTAAAGCAGAAGTCTGGGAGAACCTCTCCCACCACCACCTCTCCCACCAAGCCTTTAACCGCAGTCAGAATTTTCAGGGCGCCCCGCTGCCTCTGCCAGGCTAAAATGACGCCTATGCCGAGAAGCCTCCTCTCCGGCTTGGAGGCGTAGAGGCCTACGATGGCTCCGGGGGTAGGCTTCCCTGAAACCTTAACCCTGCTAACCTTCAGGTTGAGGATGGAGGCTCCCATCAAATATTTATTGTAGGCCTGCCATCGCAGCCCTCTACGTTCGCTTCGGCTTCGAGGTCTAACCAGGGGGGCGGCTGGAAGCCTCACCACCTCAACCTTACCTTCAAGCCTGCTTAAGATGGATTCAAGCTCCTGGGAGGACTGAAGGCCCACCACCACGTCTGCCTCCACAGCCTCCACAAGTCTGACTTTAAACCCTTCAGCGTCTCCCCCTGAAATCCAGCCGTCAGTATTCATTACCACCAGTTTGGACCTACGCCTCTCAAAGCTGCAGAGCTCCCTTAAACCTTTAACCAAGTTTTCTTCCACCCGGGAAGGCGTTGTGGAGCCTACGAAAACCAGCCTTTCAGGCTTAACGAAGAAGAGGTCGAAGACGGGGTGGGAAAGCTGGGAGGAGCCTACGGTGCAGGGAGGCCCAAGATCCGACTGGCCGACATCTCCATCCACCACGCTCACCGTGAGGCCTGAAGCTAAAGCCCTGTTGGAAAGGTAAACTGTAAAGGTGGTTTTGCCTACGTCCACCCCTCCCAGAACCACCGTAAGCAGGCCTTCCCTCCCAGCCTTCTCCAAGATTTCCCCTGCGGCAGCCTTCCACCTTTCTGGAACCGTGCTTCCAGGATGCTTTGAAAGCTCTCCTCCGCTTCCCAGCTCCACCCTGAATCTTGAAGCCTCCAGGCAGTAGATAGGAAGAAGCCTCCACCTCCTAACGGTAATCTTCCTTTCAGGGGTGAGCGGCGCACCTAAAACCTCAGCTTTCCCAGCTAGCAGGGTAACCGTGGCTGGACCTGAAACCGTCAAGGTTTCATTGGAGGCAGCTTCCACCTCAGACATTTCCAAGCCACCAAAGAGGTTAATCATTCTTTTAGGGCGATTTCCACGGCTGAAGCCTCATCGGTTTCCCTGTGTTTAGCCCCCTTACGTTTAGCTTTAACCGTGGTTCCAGCCTCATCCACCAACCTTAAATCCACCTCAACCTTAAAGGTTTCCTTCAGTTTTCCAGCCAAGCTTTCAAGCTCTCTTACAGCTTCAACGTCCCCCTCAAAGGTTGAGGCTGCCCCAACCTTCAGAACAAGCTTTGAAGGCCTCCACTCCTCCACCAGCCTGAAAACAGCCTGACGAAGCTGCTTAAAATCCGGGAAGGAAGCCTTCTCCAAAACCACTCCACGCGACACTGCAGCGAAACCTATGGTTTTCCCGGGGTCCACCCCAACCGTAATCTTCTCTCCATCCAGCCCGTGGAGGAAAGCCAACGCCCTGGAAACCGCTAAGCCTGCTTCGCCAGGCCTGCACCCGACAATTTTAACCCTTAAGCCAATCTGCTCGGTGAGAAGCTGTTCCTCCTGTCTGGAGGTTAAAACGGCTTTAACCTTGAGGGGGATGGGTTCACCTGGAGCCTTTGCTAGGAAGGCCACCCGGCGCCTCCTCAGTTCCCCTAGTAGCTCGTAGAAAAGCCGCCCATCACAGGTGACCACAGCTATCTTCGCTTCTCCTTCAGTTTTCACCTTTAGCCACCATGAAGGGAAACCTTTATTCGGGGAGGAGGGACATGCAACTATTAGGCCGGGATGGCCGAGCGGCTAGGCGGCGGGCTGCAGACCCGCTTTACGCCGGTTCAAATCCGGCTCCCGGCTCCAAACCCTCAAAGAAATAAGTTTAACCTAAAGCTTTTAATCCTCCCCTCAAACAGGCTGAATGATGGCTATGCTGAAGCTCTTCACGGTTTCCCTCTGCCTCCTCCTAATCCTTCCAACGGTTTCCATTGCTGCGGCTGAGGAGAGCTCTGAAAGCTGGGTTCCCTATCTTCCCAGCCCAAACCAGGTAGACCTCTCCATTAAAGTTGAAGGGGGCTGCTGCTTCATCACCGTGGTTCTCGTTTTTCCGGATGGGGGCTTCAGGGTAAGCTGGAGTGAAGCCGTCCTCAAGAACAGGGCCATCTTTCTGGGGGCGGAGGTTGAAAGGTGGACTGGGCCTGCCATTCAAGTCATAACTTTAATGAAGCACACCTACGAGGTGGAAGTTCAAGCCGGAGTCTACCACATCATTTTCACGGTTAACGGGAAACCTGTTAAGTCTTCAACGTTCACCGTTGGAGAAACCTTCCCCCCTCCAAGGGGAAACCTGCCCTTCCTCTGTTTTCTCTCGGCTCTAGCCCTAACTGTCAGCCTCCTAACGCGTAAAATGGAAGATTAAACCTTCAATGTGAAAGTGTAAACGTCGAAGATTTCGAGAAGAGACTTGAAAGTCCTCCTTTCGAGAAGGCTTAAGCCTGAAGCCTCAGCCTCTCCAACTATTTCTTGCCGGGTTAAACTTCCTAAACTCGAGTAAACTGTTTGAAGGAAACCTCCCGGCTTAAGCCTTCCACCCGCCTCCCTCAAAAGCTTAACCATGAGGCTTCCATCATCCAGCCAGCCCGCCTCCAAGAGGCTTCTAGGCTGGCCAGGCAGATAGGGGAGATTCGCCACAATAAGGTCGAATTTTTCTTCAGGCTTTAAAGCCTCGAAGAGGCTTCCCCTCCTAACCTCCACTTTACCTTCTAAACCATTAGCCTTAACGTTTCTCAAAGTACACTTCAAAGCTTCAGGATTTACGTCTACTGCTACAACCCTCTTAGCCTTCCGGGCGGCCACCAAACTTAGGAAGCCTGTTCCACATCCAACATCCAAAACTTCAAAGTTCTCTTTTAAAATCATGGTTTGAGCTAGGAGGAAACTGGTTTTGGTGAGTTTTCCAGGAGGGAAGACTCGGGGGCAACGGTAAACTGTTAACCCTTCATATTTTAGCGGGGGGAGACCGTGATTTACAAGAATTTTCAGAGCTTTAGAGACTAGTAGGGCTTGAAGCCTCAAAGACTTCTTCCACCCTCATAGGAGGGAAAACTTCAAGCGGGAAGGCTTACCTAATGTTTCTCTGGAAACCCTCTTAATCTTTCCCTCTTCTCCTGGTGGAGGAGGATTTGGATGGGTAGAATCCTCTGGACGCCCTGTTTAAGGGAAGCAGTCCTCTACCGGGAGGAAGGGGGAAGCCTTCAATGTGAAACCTGTGAGAGACGCTGCCTTATTCCGCCAGGTGAAACAGGCCACTGTAAAACTCGAATTAACCTTGAAGGGAAGCTTTACACCTTAACCTACGGCGACATCTCCTCGATAAGCGCCAACCCCATCGAGAAAAAGCCTTTCTACCATTTCTGGCCGGGAAGCCTAGCCTTAACCGTGGGAAGCTGGAGCTGCAACTTCGACTGCCCTTGGTGTCAAAACTGGGAGATAAGCAAAAAACCTCCGAAAATCGGGGAGTGCGAACATTTAACGCCTGAAGCCTTTCTGAGGCTTGCTCGAGCGGAAAACTGCCAGGGGACAAGCATCTCTTTCAATGAGCCTACACTCATGTTGGAGTATTCGCTGGACCTCTTCCGGCTTGCCCGGAGACAAGGCTACTATAACACCTATGTTTCTAACGGATATATGACAGGGGAGGCTTTGGAGCTGCTGGCTAAAGCAGGCTTAGACGCCATAAACATCGATGTTAAGGGTGGGGAGACAGCTGTCCGTAAATATTGTGGAGCTGATGTGGAGAAAGTTTGGCGGAACGCTGAGAAGGCTAAAAGGCTGGGAATCCACGTTGAAATCACCACGCTGATTATTCCTAAGGTGAATTCGGATAGGGAAACCTTGATGGAGATAGCTGAAAACATCGCGGAGAGACTTGGCCCCGAAACGCCTTGGCATGTTACCCGGTATTATCCTGCCTATAAGGCTTTAGAGGTGGGACTTTACCCTGAAGCTACTCCGCTAGGGATCTTAGAGGAAGCCAGACAGATAGGGTTTAGGCAAGGCTTAAAGTA
>QMYF01000082.1 GCA_003662515.1 Candidatus Hecatellales archaeon
CCTATTCCTTATGCATATCGCATATTTACAGTTGGGGCCAGAGCATAGGTCGTCGGCGAACCGGCAGTATACTTTGCCTCCCCTGAACTGCATGGCCTTCTGCCCACAACGGAAAAATTCGCATTTTGGGAAACATTTACGGGGAGAACTCAACCCTAGAGAACCCCTTTAGGTCTGCTGTGAGGGCGGCATTAAAACCACGTTAGGCCTTCAAGGCTCAACCGTCCCTTCTTAAGCTTAGAAGGGGGAAAGAATTTTATTAAGATTTCTACTATTTATTTCTGGCGGAAACCTTGGCGAAACACCTCTTCAAGTTTTCCAATTATCCTGAAAATGAAGCCATTATTTACTGTCCGAAAGCCAACAAGTTTTGTTTCGTCAAATTTGAGCTGCCTATGCGCTGCCCCTGCTGCGGTGAATTCATCGAAGGGCTGGGACGTAAGGCAAAAATAGTTTTAAAGTATGAAATGCCGCTCTAAAGGAAGATTTTATATTTACATCCAAATTACTCTGTTGAATGTCTTAGAGAGGCCGGTAAGGCGAGGGGCTGGAACGGTTGCTGCGTCCCGCTAGGATGCTTAGGCTTGAAGTTATCGCTCCTTCAAGCAAGGTTGACCAGGTGATTAAAAGCTTAGGGGAGTTGGGAAACCTCCAGTTCATCGATGTTGCCAGGCTTAAAGCCGAAAAATATGGCGGTTTGGCTGAGAAAATTGAGAAAACCCCGAGGGAGGAGAATTTAACCCAGCTTTTCAACAGGATAAACAACTTGTTCAGGAAGCTTGGCGAAATACCTTACCCTGAACCTTTAAAGGTTGAAGGAGACGTTGGGGAGCTTCTCAAACGGATTGAAGATGAGCTTGTTAACCTGGAGATGGAGTGCGCCAAGCTGGATAACATGGTGAAGATTGCTGCGGAGGAAAGAGCCACCCTTGAAAGGGAGATAAACCAGTTCAGAGATGAATATGAGAACCTGCGGAGGATTCTTTCCGAGCTGGGGGTTAAACCTGAAAAGGTTGAAGAGCTTCCTCCCGAAGCTGCGGAGGTTAAGGAGAACCTGAAGAAAATTCATCAGCAGATGCTGGAGATCCAGCAGGTTCTCGTGGAGGCTGATGCAGCGGCTAAGCTTTCCACCCCCCACGCCGAGCTTCCATCAAGCCTTGAAGAGCTGGAGAAGCTTAGAGGGGAGCTTCGTGAAACCTTGGAGTTAAGCCAGCGGATGCGTAGGGAAATCTCTACGGCGGAGGACAAGTTCGCTAGGATGGAAGCAGTGCTAAGGGAAGTTTTAGAGGTGGTGGAAAGGAAGCTTGAGGCTGCCGGAAAGCTGAAGGAGGCTGCTGGGAAAGCCTCCCAGCTGAAGGCTGAAATTGAAAAGATTAAGGGAAGTTTAACCCCCCAGATTTTAAGCCTTACAGGCAGAGATTTTGAAAGGCTTCTCGAGCAGGCTGCGCAAACGCTTGATAAGATTTCCAAGCTTACGTTTACCGGGGAAGGATTTGAAAGCCAGGTTAAAGACTTCAGCTCTGTGCTTAGGGGGGTTTCCCGAGGCCACGAGATTTTAGATGCAGCAGACAGATTCACGCTTCTAAGTAAGGTTAGAAGTCTAGTGGAGGAGGCTCGGAAGGGCTCCCCCGACGAAGTGGAAAACCTCTTCAAGGAAAGCCGGGTTCTCGTGGAGGCTGTCCCAGCCAAATATCTCTCCGTTCTGGAGAGAGCCTTAAGGCTTGTCCACCTTGAGCATCGGGTGAAAGCCCTAGCCGAAAAACCTGAGGAAATCAAGCGTATGCTTAAGGAGCTGGCTGTTAAGGTTCCTCAGCTTCACGCCTACCAGGAGCTTGTGGAAATCGAGCTTAAACTGGAAAACCTTAAGAAGATGTTTATGCAGACGGGTAAAACCGCGCTTTTCGAGGCCTGTGTTCCGAAGGGCAGGGCTGCTGAAGCTGAGGAAGCCATAAAGAAGAGTTGCCCTGAAGCCTTGGTGAATAAGGGCGGCGAAGAGAAGGGTGACAAGCCGCCTACCCTGCTGGTTAACCCGAAGGTTGCCTGGTGCTTCGAGAAGCTGGTTTCAGCCTTCGGCATCCCCAACTACCATGAAATCGACCCCACCGTTATCATGCTAATAACCTTCCCGATAATCTTCGGCTTCATGTTCGGCGACATGGGCCACGGCCTCGTCCTCCTGGTTGGAGGCTTCCTAATAAAGCCTCTCTTCGACAGGTTTAAGATTAGAGGGGAGATGTGGGACCCCCTCTATCAGGGGCGAAACCTGATAATTCTCAGCGGTTTAACCTCCACCGTTATAGGCTTCCTCTACGGGGAATTCTTCGGGCCAACCAACCTCGCCTACGCCATGCATCATGGAACACCCACATGGTACACCGACCTTACAGGTTTTACCGAGCCTCCATGGTTCAGCCCGCTGGAAAACCCGGTCAAGCTTCTGAAAATCTCCATAGTTATCGGAATTGCCCAGATACTCTTCGGCATAGTGTTAGATATTGTGAATAAGGCTTCGACAAGAAGCTGGAGGAAGATTCTGGTTCCAGCCTCATGGCTCTGGTTCTACGTCTCCCTTTCCTACCTCATCCTAGCTTATGGGCTCAGGATAGGCGAGGTGCTCTTCCAGCCTAACACGCTGGCAACCTTCTTCATCGCGCCTTTCATAGGCCTCTTCGTCCTCCACAAGCTTGCCGGCCTCAGCGGAATGGAAACCTTTGCTGAGGGTGTGGAGAAGGCTATAGCCTCCATCTCCAACACGGCCTCCTACGGGCGGATTCTCGCCCTCGGCATGGCTCACGCCATCTTCAGCGACCTAGCCCTCATGGGTTCAGGAGCCCTCTTCTGGCCCATCTTCATTATTATAACCCTATTCCTCGTGATAGGTTTGGAGGGCATCTTGACCTTCGCCCACACTCTCAGGCTTCACTGGGTTGAATGGTTCAGCAAGTTCTACCGTGGGGACGGTTTACCGTTTGAGGGATTCAGGATTGAGAGGAGATTCACGGCTCCGGCTTAAGGCAGCCCTCCACAGGAGGCTGAAGCTGAGGGGGATTCCCAGCGAAATCCACGGGTATTCGCTGGCCAGAATACTCCTCTTCGGCCTCATCCTTCCAGCCATAGTTACCCTATGCATGGTGGTGGGGATGGTTTCCGCCTTCCTCCTAAACTTCAGCCTTCCAATGAAGTTTCTTACCTTAGCCTCCTCCACACTGGTAGGCTTCCTGCTGGGAACCCTCACCCTTTTGAGGCTTACAGGCAGAATGTTAAAGTTTGCCAAAATACGTAAAGAGGGAGAATAGACATGTTGAAGAAGGTTTTAGACTACGGGTATTTGACGCCTAGGGTTCGGGGGAAACGCTCCTTCCTACTGGTTAAAGGCGACTACGACGCCATGCTAGCTGCGGAAAATGCTTCTGCAGCCCTCAGAAGGCTGGAGGCAACCAGATACAAGCCCTACATTTCCCAGCTAACCCTCGAAGAATTCGACCTTTTCAAGACGGAGAAAGCGCTGGTTAAAGCCTACCAGGACGAGGTGGGCTTTATTCTTAAAAATTTGAAGGAGAAATCGGCTCGAAGCTTCTTCGAGGAGTTCGTCCACCTTCTTGAGGTGCGAGCCCTGATAGGCGTCTTAAAATCCATCCTGCTGGAGGTCCCATGGAGAGACGCTTCCACCTACATTTTCCCCTTCGGAAAGTTTACCCCCGAGGTTTGCCAGAGCCTTGTGGAAGGTAAAAATGTTCGGAGAGTCCTTGAAACGGCGAAGGACCGTAAGCTGGCTAGGCTTGTGGAGGAAGCCTTGGAAGGCGTTGAGGAGCCTGCAGGGAAAAGCCTTAAGGTTGAAATGGTTTTGACGAAGTATTCCTATGAAAGGCTTTGGGAGAAGGCTGTCCTCCTTAAAGGTAAAGACCAGGTTTGCCTCAGGCTTCTCGGCATCCAGTCCGACACAACCAACATTATGACGGTTTTAAGGATGAAGAAGCTTGGCTTCGCCCTTGAACAGATAATGGAGAGCCTCATCCCTGTGTATTTCAAGGTTTCCCCTGAAGAGCTTAGGGCGGCTGCCTCCACGCCCAGCGAGAAGGACGCCATGAAAAACCTGACAGGAACCTACTATGCTTCAACGATAACTCCTCTCCTCAGCGTCTACGAGGTTAGAAACGATTTAACGCTTTTCGAGGTAGCCTTTAAGAGGCTCCACGCCTCGGAATGTAGAAGAGCTTTCTACCAGCCTTTCCATCTAGGCGAAGCCTTTGCCTATCTCTATCTCAAGCTTTACGAGGTTAAAG
>QMYF01000083.1 GCA_003662515.1 Candidatus Hecatellales archaeon
AGCATAAACAATGCTGTTGAACCTGGCTACGGCTCCTCTTCCCTTACAAATGGCGGAAGGATACATTTGGACGTCGTCTACAGGGTTCAAACATATGTAGTTTGAAATGAAGATTCCTCCTTCCTCGATGAGGGTGGCGCTTCTAGGCCTAACTTTAACTCCTCTATTCCAGCTGTGAACCATAGTGAAATTTAATTTTGCCCCCTTCTTAACGAAGTATTCCGTTATGCCTATGTGGAGGGCTCTTTTAACCACCGGATGGGTTACACAGCCCGTGATAACGTTTATGCTTGAATTTTCCTCCGCAATCACAATATTGTGGATGTTCTGGTTGAAGGTTTCCCGGGCTATCATTAAACAGGCTTGAACGGGGAACTCAATTTTGGCTCCCGGCAGGGCACGTACAAAGTAGCCTCCATGGAGGCCCTCTTCCGCCATACTTGTGTATTCATCTTTTTCAGGGGAGATCAGGCTTCCATAATAATTTTTAAGCCAGTCATATTTTTTCAAGGCATCCTTAATGCTTAGAAGCTCCACCTGCCCCTCATAAAACTCGCTGACTTTAGCAAGCAGAGCCTCTTGGTCTACATGGATGAAGGAACCCGACCTTTTACGTTCATCTTTCTCAAGGCCGGCTTTCGATGCAACCTCTAAAAGTTCCTCTGGAAGCTCCACAGTCGAAGACTCGTCTCCTTTCAAATTTGTTCTTCACCTCTCCTCCTGGTGCAGGCAGCGCAGCTCTCGTAGCCATATTTCCTGATGTTCTCTAACATTTGATAGGGGTCTCCATAACACTTTATGCTTCCGTTAAGCAACACGCACGCCATATCTGCTTTTACATGCTCGAGTATTTGGCCTTGATGGGTTACCAGCAGAGCTGAGGCACCACTTTCGGAAATATAATTTTGAATGGCTTCTCCAATAAGTTTGAGGCTTTCAATGTCTACACCGCTGTCAGGCTCGTCTAGAAGCATAAGCTTAGGCTTCATCAAGAGTAGCTGGAGAACCTCAGCCCTCTTCCTTTCACCTCCAGAAAAGCCTAAATTAACGTTCCTGTCAAGGAAGTCTTTCAAGTTAAAGGCCTCAATAAGCTCAAGCTCCTCTCTTGAGAATTCCTCCCCCGGCTTCTTACCAGCACATATCTTCAGCATATCTCGAAGTTTTACTCCGACAATTTCCGGAGGTGTCTGAAAAGCTAAGGCTATTCCAAGCCTAGCCCGCTCATCAATGTTCATCCAAGTTATATCTTCTCCTTCGAAGAGAATTTTCCCGCTGATAATTTTATAGGTTGGAACCCCTGCTACTGCCATTAGTAGAGTGGATTTACCTGAACCATTGGGTCCGAAAACGGCGTAAACCTTACCCTTTGGGAGCGTTAAATTGACGTTTGAAACTATCTGCTTGCCTTCAACCTTAACGGAAAGTTTTTCTATTTTGAGCATCCGCCTTCCGCCTCATCTGAGTTCAACTGTTTCTATCAGGAGGATGATAATAAAAGTTAGTTCGTCTTTTTCGGTGGAAAATGGTTTTCTAATTGAACGTAAAATTGCATCTAAAATTTTATATGAATAAGTGCTGAATCCTTAGTTATTAGGGCTGAAGGAAACTTGAAGGAAGCCTTAACAAAATTTGTTCTCTCAAAGAAACGTGTAAAAAATAGGGTGTATTTTTCTCCGAGAATATATATCCCCACAAAGCTGGCTAACGATTCGAGCTTCCCTTTTAAAGGGGAGGAGGTTCCCGTTCTGGTCAAAATTAAAGGTAAAAAGCTGATAATTCAGAAAGCTACAAAGAAAATTCTGGCTAAGTATGGTTATGCAAATTCGGTGGAAAAATAGGCGAAAATTTCAATGTATTTTTCTACGTTTTTTCTGTTCCATTCCCTCCGAATAGCCTCAGGATACCATTTACTATAGGCACCGTTATAGGGCAGTCGGTGGCCCAACATGAATTCTCTCAAGTCTTCGCTCAGCCCTGCCTCCTGCATCCTCATGTTCCAGTAGCGTCTAAAAGAGTGCGGATAAATTTCATAGCGTTTCGCAGAGGCTTTCCTTTGAAGGCCAGCTTTAAGGGCGGCTTCATGAACTATCTGCCTTATCGCTGAGGTTGTTAGAGGAGGCCCCTCCGCAGATCTGGAAACTTTCACAGGTTTTGAATATCCTTCACGTTTAACCGAGTAGCTTCTGAAGAGCCAGCTTTCATCGTGAAGAGGCTCCCCTGCCTCCTTACGTTCTTTAAGCATTTCCCTAACGAGGCTTATGGCATCTTTTCCTATGGCAAAACGATAAGCTTCTCCGAGCTTGTTAACATTAACTCCTCGGCCATCCCTTAAGACCGGAGGCACATTAACTATAAGAGGCGTAGTTTTCCTTTCAAGCCCAACTCTAACATGCTTAACCTTCAAGGCAGCTATAACGCCGCAACGCTGGCCGGATTGAGCAAGAAAGGCGATTAAAGCTTTATCTCGAATATTGTCGCAGGCGGCAACCATGCTTGCCACATCTTCCTGGGTCAAAACATATGAAGAAGCATATTCGGCTCTGCCGCGGAAGCCTCGAGGCCTCCTCCCCAAGCTTATCTCATTCCAGCGATAAAAAGATCTCAAAGCTTGATAGGCTAGGATTGCCGTGTTTGAGCTTAACCCCCTCTCAATGAGATAATTGTAGAAGCTTTTAAGCTGGCTATGCGCTTTTCCAGGGCTTCTCTCGGCCTCTTTTATAAGCAGGTCAGGGTCTTTGCCAGTCCACCGGACAAACCTGCTAAGCCATAGAAGGTAGCTACGTCTCGTATTTGGCCTATCGGGGAAATTGCTCAACCAATTCCGCACAGAATCGTAAGCTTCCATCTCGCTTTTCAAGGCAATTTTAGGATATCCTAGGGCTGAATATTTAAGTTTATTTTCTACTGATAACTTAAATTATCGCAAGAAAGCAAGCTTCATTTTCAAAAATTTTTACCTTAAGGGGGCTAGGGTATATGCGTAAAAAATGTTCAAAGTGAAAATTCGGGATGTGATTTCAAGGGTCCAATTTTTTGGAGGATTCTTAACCCTCCAATTTTTTGGAGGCCCGCCAATAAAGATCCCTTAATGTTTGTAGGGTGTCTGCCTCCTCAGGTTTTTTGTCGTCTCTTATGCGTAGAATTCGCGCAAATCTCAGGGCGTAACCACAGCTGTACTGGGGGCTCGGCTGAATATCTGAGAAGGCCACCTCAACTACAACTTCGGGTTTAACTATAACCGTTCTCCCGATGGTTTCAACAGCTAGCTTTTTCAATTTTTCCGTCATGGCTTCAAGCTCTTGATTAGTTAAACCTTTAAACGTTTTGCCCACAATACGGAACCTTCCCCCATGCACAGCCTCAATATAGTCTGGCAGACTTTCTACCCCACTTACAGGCCTACACTCCCCATCAAGAACGGCAAGATAATAGTCACTGAGCCAGTTATGCCTGTAGCCGTAGCCATATTCGGCTGCAACGATAACCAGGTCAAGAACGTAGGGTGCCCTCTTAATCTTCAACCAATGCTTGCCCCGACGGCCTGGAAGGTAGATGGAGCTGGGCCTCTTAGCCATCACCCCCTCACAGTTTTCCTTTAAAGCCTTATGGAAGAAGCTTTCAGCCTCTTGAAGCGTTGAAACCTCCATCTGCGGCATTAAATATTTCCCTGGAACCACTTTTTCCAGGATTTCTCTGCGCTCGGTTAAAGGCTTCCTTAGCAGGGGTTCTCCATCTAAAAATAAAATGTCGAAAAGAAAGATTCTGGTGGGTATTTTTGATAGAAGCTCCTCCACCCCGATGATTCTCCTATATCTTCTCATAACGTTTTGGAAGGGTAAAATTTTCCCTGAAGAGTCAACAGCCACAACTTCTCCATCAAGAATGAAATTTTCACCTCTAAACTCCTTCGAAGCAGCCTCAACTATTTCAGGGAGCGAACGTGTAACCTCGGTTAATCTTCGACTGAAAATTTTAATCTTTGAGTTTGATTTGTGGACCTGAACTCTGGCACCGTCAAGCTTATATTCTAGGAGGCTTGTTCCGCCGTGTTCTTCTAAGGCTTCTTTTAGGTTTTGGGCAGGTTCAGCAAGCATGGGTTTTAGAGGCTTTAAAGGAGTGATGGTGAATTTTTGAAGGGCAATTGGTCCCTGTTCCTTTAAAATATAGCCTACCTTCCCCAGGTCTCCAAGCGCCATATGGGCAAGCCTAACGTCTTCAAGATTAGCGTTAAACGCTTTCGCTAACACTTCCTCCATTAAACC
>QMYF01000084.1 GCA_003662515.1 Candidatus Hecatellales archaeon
ATTTGAAGCTGGACGGTGTCCTTTATGAGGTTAGGAAAATCGAGATTAAGGGTTTAGAGGCGAGATTTGACTGCCGTAGCATGCAGGACGGCGAAGAATACGAGATAAAGTTTAAGGTGGATAGGAGGCTGCTTAAAGACCTTTTAGGCTTCAGTCTCAAGGACCAGAAAGACAGCATTTTCGTGATTTCAGAGGATGAGGCGGGAACCTTCTGGTTTGAAACCAGCATGACCGAGCTTCTCAAAGGAATTGAGGAGAAGGAGGTTAGGGAAAACCTCAGAAAGGAGTTAAGCAAATACGTGGATTTGGAAGAGGAAGCCTAACCATAACCCCAATCCGCCTACTTCTAAAAAGAGGGTAAGGGGGTTAAGTGAAGGTTTTTGGAGGCTTAATGGTATGGGTAGATGATGAAGAGTAGAATTCCGAGGACCCATAGCGCCCACATGAAGGGGTGAACTTCTCTGGCTTTGCCTGCGGCAGCCATGACCAGCGGGTAGGCTACCAGCCCCACCGCCAGGCCGAAGCCAATATTGTAGGTGAAAAGCATGAAGGCTATGGTCAGCGTGGAAGGAATCGCCTGGGTTACATCTTTGAAGTCTATCATGTGGATGGTGGACATCATCATTATTCCTACCGCAACCAGGGCTGGAGCCGCGATGAGCTGGAGAAAGCCTGCTGGCAGGTTGGAGAAGAAGGGTGTGAAGGCTAGGCTAGCCAGGAAGAGGAGCCCTGTAACTATGGCTGTGAGCCCTGTTCTTCCACCCTGCTCTATTCCCGCTGCCGACTCGATGTAAGTTCCGGTGGTGCTGGTTCCGAAGACGGCTCCGAGGGCGGTGGCCACAGCGTCCACCTGCATAACCTTCTCAAGCCCTGGGAAGTGGCCTTTCTCGTCGAGGAAGCCTGCCTTAGCCCCCAGGCCTAACGCCGTCCCCATGGTGTCCAAGAAGTCCATGAGGAACATGACGACTATGATGGGGATTAAGGCGAACGTCGATACGGCGCCTACAAGGTCCATTTTAAGGAGAACCTCACCCCAGTTCGGTATGGGCCCTACAACGGGTGGAGCCTGCCTGGGAAGCAGCTCACCCAAACCCATGAAGCCTGCTGCAAACCCTAGAGCCATGGTGAAAATGATGCCTATCAGGATGCTTCCCGGAACCCTGCGAATATGGAGGAATAGGGTTACAGCGATCCCTATGAAAACTATGATGGCCTCAGGCTTAGCCAGGTTGCCGATGGTTACGGGGGCTCCGGGAATCCCCGGCATGGAGATGCCTGCGTTGGCTAGGCCTATGAACATGAGGAAGAGGCCTATGGCCACCGCCCAGCTGGCCGCCAGGAAAGGTGGAATCGCCCTAACCAAAGCCATCCTTAACCCTGAAATGGTCACTAGGAGAAAGATTATCCCGGCGATGAATACTGCTCCTAAGGCTGCATTCCAGGTTACCCCTAAAGCCGCTACGACGGCGAAGGCGAAGAAGGCGTTTTCACCCATGTAGGGAGCCATGGCGAAAGGCTTCCTAGCGTAGACCCCTGTGAGAATGGTTGCTATGGCTGCCGCCATGATGGTGGCCACCATCGCCGGCCCTAAAGGCATTCCCGCCGCTGAGAGGATCACAGGGTTGACGATGATGATGTAAGCCATGGTGAGGAAGGTTGTTATCCCAGCTAAAACCTCCACTTTAACCTTGCCGTTAGAGGCCTTCAGGCCTACCACCAAAAATTAGGTATTCAGCTTCTTCTAAATTAAAGCTGATCCCTAAAAAGGTAGTCTAAATTCGCCTTGAAGCAGCTTCTCGAGAACATCTTTCGCTCCTTCACCGTCCGGGAAGGGAGAAACATAGTCCGCCACCTTTTTAACCTCTTCCTCAGCATCCCCAACAGCAACCTTAAAATCTGCCACCCTGAAAAGCCCTAAATCAACATGGGCGTCCCCTAAAGCCACCACAAACCCTTTAACCCCTAAAGCCTTTAGAAGTTCAAGCAGCCCCACACCCTTATCCACTTCTCCAGGTAAAACCTGGATTAAACCCCTATTCTCCTCCAAATTGACATGGAACCCCCACCGCTCAACCATTCTTCCAAACTCTTCCGCTTTCTCCTTCGGAAGAGAGAAAGTCCACTTTTTAAAGGAAACGTAAGGAAGCCTGGAAGCCTTCCTCTTTAAATCCTCCCATTTCTCAGGTAGAAGAACATGGTTTTCACCCGTTTCAGGAATGAAGATTTCCACCCCGTTTTCCAGCACCCAGCCGTCGAAGAGGCCTGAAAGGTCTTCCCTCCCCTCAATGTAATCCTTTTCCCGGCCGGTTACCAGGGCTAAAATCCATCCTTCCCTTTTCAGCCTGCGTAAAAGCTCAGCTAAGGCTGGGGAAAGCCTGTCCTCTCCACCCCAAGTCAAAGTTCTGTCCAAGTCTGCCGCTAAGATTCTCCCTTCCAGCTCCTCCACCTCAACCCCTTTAGGCTTTAGAAACATGAAAAACCTCAAAAGTTTAACCCTGCGGAAAACTTTTCTGGAAGGTTTACTTTTAACGCCATAAGAGTTGGAAAGGAGGGAGGCCCAACCTTAATGGTTGAACTTTTAATTATAGGTTGTGGCCCGGCAGGTCTTACCGCGGGAATCTACGCAGCCAGGTATGGGCTTGAATTTTTAATTGTAGGTAAAGACTATGGGCTGGCTGGTGAAGCCCACCTAATCGAAAACTATCCTGGTTTCCCTTCCATCTCAGGCCTTGAGCTACTTGAAAGGATGATGAAGCATTTGGAAAGTTACGGGGTTAAACCTCAGCTTGGAGTGGAAGTTTCCAGAATCGTTAAGCCTGGGAAAACCTTCAAAGTGGAAGTTTCCGGAGGAGAACCTGTTGAAGCTGAAGCCGTCATCTACGCTGCAGGCTCAAGACATAGGAAGCTCAACATTCCAGGCGAGGAAAAGCTTCTAGGTCGAGGGGTAAGCTACTGCGCCGTCTGCGATGGCCCCTTCTACCGCGGAAAAACCGTTGCCGTGATCGGTGGGGCAAACTCCGCTGTGCAGTCGGCGCTTCTTCTAGCCCAACACGCCTCAAAAGTTTACATTCTTTACCGTAGGTCTAAGCTTCGCTGTGACCCCATCCTGGCGAAGAAAGCTGGAGAGAACAGTAAAATCGAGGTTGTCTACAATGTTTCACCCGTCAGTTTTAAAGGGGACAGGTTTCTGGAGGCCATAGAACTGAAAAGGCAGGATGGAGAAGTCTACCTGCTGAGGGTTGACGGTGTCTTCGTTGAGGTTGGCGTGGTGCCAAACGTGGAGCCTGTTAAAGGCTTAGGCGTTGAACTCGACGGGGAGGGAAGGATAAAGGTGAAAGCTGACATGTCCACCAGCGTGGAAGGGTTTTTTGCCGCTGGAAACGTTACCGATGGCTCGAACAAGCTTGACCAGGTGGTTACGGCTGCGGCTGAAGGAGCCATAGCTGCAGCCTCAGCCTACCAATACCTGAAAAAGTGATTTCTAAGGGGTGGGTGAGGTTGATGGGGAGAGAGGAGGCCTTAAAGCTTTTGAAGGAGCACCTGCATGATGACAGGCTCGTTAAACATTCGTTGGCCGTGGAGGCTATTATGGCGGGTTTGGCTGAAAGGTTCGGCGAGGACAGGGAGCTCTGGAGTCTTACAGGCCTTCTCCACGACCTAGACTATGAGGAAACCTCCAGCAATTTTCAGCTTCACGGGGTTAGAAGTGCAGAGCTGCTTGAAGGAAAGCTTCCTCAGGAGGCTTTAGAAGCCATTCGAGCGCACAACGAGCTTACAGGCTACCGGAGTGAAAGCAGGCTGGCCTTAGCCCTCCAGGCGGCAGACCAGGTTTCAGGGCTGATAACAGCTACAGCCCTAGTTATGCCTGGGAAAAAGCTTAGGGAGGTGAAGGTTTCCTCCTTAAAGAAAAAGTTTAAGCAGAAGGATTTTGCAAGGAAAATCGACCGTGGAAAGATTCTCCAAGTGGAGAAGCTTGGTTTAACCCTTGAAGATTTCTTTGCCCTAAGTCTTGAGAGCCTTCAAGCCATAGACAGCCAGCTCGGCCTTTAATAGGAAGCGTAAACATTTAAGATGTGGAGGAGGCATGGCTTCAGCCAGCCAGCAAATCTCAAGCCTCGAAGAGAAGCTTAAAGAACGTTTCCGAGCTGAAAAATACCAGCTGGTAGGCCGCCATTCAGCCGTAAAGAAGTGCAGCTGGCTTCATGAAAGCCTAGTTCACGGTAGAGTATGC
>QMYF01000085.1 GCA_003662515.1 Candidatus Hecatellales archaeon
AAGCAATGCTAGGCCTTTCCACGAGGAGTTTCCCCTCTTTGACGGCGACCTTCCCACCGCAAATCACGGTTTCAACCTTAAAGTTTTCCAGGCTTCTGGTTAGAACTATGTCGGCGTATCTGGCTGGAGCAATTCCTCCAACCTCCATTTCAAGATGGAAATGGCGGGCAGGATTCAATGTAGCCATTTGCACAGCCTTAATCGGGTCTACCCCCAACTCGAGGGCCTGCCTTATAATCCAATCCATATGCCCCTTTTCTTCTAAATCGTCCGGATACATGCTGTCACTTACCAAGGCTACGTTCTCCAAGGAAATCTTCTTGGATAAAAGTTGAGGTATAATCTGGGCGAGGTCTCTGCGGATGGAGCCTTCCCTAAGCATGGTGAAGACCCCTTTGCGAATCCTTTCTAGGGCCTGCTCGAAACTTATGGATTCATGGCAGGAGGAAAGCCCGGCGGAGACGCAGGCTGAAAGCTTAAAGCCTTTCGCGCCAGCCGTATGGCCCTCAACAAGCTTCCCCTTTTTCAAGGCAAGCTTGATAACGTTTAGCGGGTGGTTGTCTCCTGCGAGAAGCCTGCTCCAAGCAGCTACCTCACCTAACCCTAAAACCTCTTTCCAATCTAAGGCTTCCGAGGTTTCCTTTAAATTTAGACCTACAGAGCCTTCAAGCCGCCTATCTAAAGGTATCACGGGGACTAGAAGGTAAATCCTCGCAGGGGAAGCCCTGACAAGCTTTCTGAAAAATTTTAGGCCTTTAAAGCCTAGGGCGGAAACAAACTCGTCAGGCTCCGTGATGAGGGTGGTGGTGCCATGGAGGAGGGCTTGAAAACCATATTCGATGGGTGTGGCGTAAACATCTATGTGGGTGTGGCTGTCTATCAAGCCTGGCAAAGCGTAGAAGCCTTTCCCGTCTAAAACTTTTTCAGCCTTTAAGGGAAGGCTGCTGTCGGCATGGTCTACATGGAAAACCCTGTCTCCAACCATGTGTATTTCAACGTTTTCAAGGATTTCACCTGAATAAACGTTTACAAGGTTAACGTTTTGAATGGTTAGGCTTGGTTTAAGCTTGCCTGAGGAAGCCTCCACAAGAAGCCTGCTAGCCTTGTCGAGACTGCTTCCAATCACCGTAAACGCCCAGCTAAAAAGAGGAATTTGGAGGGAAAAAGGATGTTAGGGTTATTTGCCTTTGAAGTATGGGATTACCTTCTCGGCGAAGAGCCCAGCCATTTCTGGAAGCCTTCTCGCTGTTGTTTGGAAGTTTATTACGAAGTGTCTGCAGCCAGCCTTAATGTATTCGTCTATCTTCTCTATGGCATCGTCGGGGGTTCCAATAATGTAGGGAGCCTTATCGACTACTTCGTCTGGAAGCGTCATGGCGGTTTCAAGCCATCCTTTACCATCCCTCGGAAAGACCAGGTTGAAGGTCATCTCATACTGGTAGGTTGGCGGAGTGTACCCTAGCTTCTCCAAGATTTTAGGTCTCGAGAGGAGGAGAAGTTTTGCCTGGACTAGGACTGCTTTCCGAGCAGCCTCCCTGTCTTTATCAATGCAGACGTAGGTGAATTGGGCTGGCTCGATGGCGTCGGGGTCTCTGCCGAACTCTGCAGCCATCTTCCTTATGCTCTGGAGGCCTTCAGCGTAGCTGTCGGGTGGAAGGTTGGCGGGAAGCCAGCCGTCACCGTATTTCGCCACCATCTTCATGGTTCTCGGGCTGCTGGCGGCGATGAATATGGGAACGGTAGGCCTATATTTGTCTCTGGAAATGGGGACGGAGGGTTTAGGCTGGAGGATGGCATCCTTCAGCTTGTAATATTTGCCTTCGAAGGTTACTAGGTCTTCGCTCCAAAGCCTGCGGATGATTTCTAAGGCTTCCTCCGTTCTGCGGATAGGCTTGTCGTAGGGTATCCCGTAGGGGACAAGGTTCATGGCTTCCCCTATGCCTATCCCAAGGATAACCCTGCCATCCGAAAGGATGTCTACCGTGGTAACTTTCTGGGCGAGAACAGCTGGATGATACCTGTAGGTGTCGCTTACCCCTGTGGCTAGCTTAATCTTCTTAGTTATCATGGCTAAGCCTGCCAGGGTGCACCAGGCTTCAAGGGCGTCCCACCGTCTAATCCCTGTAGCCACCAGGTGGTCAGGCATCCAGAAGGAATCGAAGCCCCATTTTTCGGCTAGGAGGGCTACGTTTTTAATGGCGTTCCAAGGATAGTTTGGACCTTCTATCCCGAATTTGATGGTTTCCTCTTCAGACACGGTTTACCCCTCCTCTAAGGGTTGAAGCTCGTAGGTGATTTTCCCGTCGGGAAGCCTTACAGGGGCAAGCTTAAACTTCATATCTGACTGAAGCTGCTCCTCTTTCACGTCCTTGCTCAGCCTGGTGAAAACCCTTAACCCTTCAGCCGACTCGGCTATGGCGAGAATATAGGGAACATCATCTTCGAAGCCTGTGGGGGCAAACTCTGAAACCGTGTAGGTTAAAATCTTCCATTCGTTGACTATCTCCTTCCACTCCATGTTGTCGCTGGTCATGCACTGTTCACAGTCCATCCTTGGAGGGAAGTACATTTTGCCGCAGGACCTGCAACGGGTGGCCATAACCTTGCCCTGTTCAAGGTAGTCGACGAAGGGAGCCACCTTAGTCTCCCTTATGTAGCTTATCTTACCAAACTTTTCGAAGCCCATCCTCTCTTTACCTCCTGAAGATTAGCACGTTGCCGTAGAGCCCTATACCTCCAATATTGTGCACCAGGCCTATCTCCGCCCTTTTCACCTGAAGCCTTCCAGCGTCTCCCCTAAGCTGCATGACGATGGTTCTTACCTGGGAGCCTCCTGTGGCGCCGATGGGGTGGCCTTTACCTAGGAGTCCTCCGTCAATGTTTACTGGGAAGTCTCCGTCAATGTAGGTTTGCCCTTCCTGCACCAGTTTTCCTCCCTCACCTGGATTGCAGAAGCCTAGGTTCTCGTAAGCCATTATTTCGGCTATGGTGAAGCAGTCGTGAACTTCAGCCACATCCACATCCTTAGGCTCAATACCAGCCATCTTGTAGGCTTGCCTAGCAGCCTCCACCGCACAGTTTAAGCCCACAAAGCTTGTCCTGTTGGCCATGGAGAGAGGCTCACTGGCTGAACCTATCCCAACAATCCAAACCGGGGTGTCCGTTATCTTCCTCGCCTTCTCGGCGCTTGCCAAGATTACGCATGAGGCTCCATCAGCGTTGGCTGAGCAGTCGTAGAATTTGAGGGGGCTCGAGATAACTCTTGAGGTTAAAACCTCCTCTAGCGAAACCTCCCTCTGGAACATGGCTTTGGGGTTGAGAACCGCGTATTTGCTACTTTTCACCTTAACCTCAGCCATCTGCTCCTCGGTGGTTCCATAGGTTTTCATGTGCATCCGCGCGTAGAGAGCATAGCCGGCGGGCATGGTTAACCCGAAGGGTGAGTCCCACATGATGTCGGCTCCCCTGCCCATCCGCTCCTGAGCCTCCCTAGAGGTTAGCTCAGACATTTTCTGGAAGCCTATGACAGCTACGATGTCGTGGAGGCCAGACTTTATCAGGCTGTAGGCAAGCCTAACTCCCGTTGTGCCTGAGGCGCAAATGTTTTCCACGTAGGTGGTTGGCTGGGGGTTAAGGCCGAGGTATTCCACGATGGCTCCGGCGGGGGAACGCTGCTTGTCGTATTCTGGGGCGGAGCAGATGAGGGAGGCTTCAATCTCTTTAGGGTAGAGGTTACAGTCTTCGAGGGCTTCCTTAAAGGCTTCGAAGCAGAGCTCTTTGATGGTTACGCCGCAGGATCTGGTGAAGGCTGTCTGTCCTACTCCTACCACTGCCACTTCACTCATTTCAGTTGCCCTCCCTGAAAGGTAAAACCTTGCCTCTTTTAAGCATTAGCTTAAACCACCAGAATATATAATTTACGATACCTTAACTTTGACAAAAAAAGAAGGTAAAATAGGTAATTTTTTTAGCCTTCTAGAGGTGCACCGCAGAGCCCGCAGTATTTAAACTTTTCAGGCAGATATTTTGCACCGCATTTGGGGCAGGTCTTCATGAGAGGCCCGTAGGGAACGTGGGTATCCCCACCCTCAGCAATAAACTTTCTAACCTCTGCTGCCAGGTAGTCTGGGCCTCTCTTCTCCTTGAAGT
>QMYF01000086.1 GCA_003662515.1 Candidatus Hecatellales archaeon
CAACGTGATAGACGTTAACCGTTTCCCGCTCCCCCAAATAGAGGAGATGACCAAGCTTAACCGGAAGATAGGCTTGGGAGTGATGGGCTGGGCTGACGCGCTTCTAAAGCTCTGGATACCCTACGATTCGGAGGAGGCCTTAAAGCTGGCTGAAAGGCTGATGAGCTTCATCACGAAGGAGGCAAGACAGATGTCCGTTGAACTCGGAGAGGAGAGAGGCTCCTTCCCAAGCTTCGACGAGAGCGTCTGGCCTTCCCGAGGCTTCCACACCCTCAGAAATGCCACCGTCACCACCATTGCCCCCACGGGAACCATAAGCATTGTGGCTGGGGTTACCAGCGGTATCGAGCCGCTTTTCGCCGTGAGCTTTGTGCGCAACGTGCTGGAGGGAGCTAAGCTTCTCGAGGTGAACAGCACCTTCGAGGAGGTGGCGAAACGTCGAGGCTTCTACAGTCGAGACCTCATGCTTCAAATCGCGAGAACAGGCTCCATCCAGGAAATTTCAGACATTCCCTCCGACGTGAAAGAAGTCTTCGTTACGGCTTTAGATATTGAGCCTGAATGGCATGTGCGCATGCAGGCAGCCTTCCAGAAGTATACGGACAACGCCGTGTCTAAAACAGTAAACCTGCGACAGGAAGCCACCGTTCAAGATGTCTACCAGGTTTTCATGCTGGCTTGGAAGCTGAAATGTAAAGGGATAACTGTTTACAGGTATGGCAGTAAGAGGGAGCAGGTGTTAACCATTAGGCCTCTCGAGCTAGGAGCCGCCGTGGAGGAGCCTTTAACCGCTGAGGCGGAATATGCTGGAGGATGCCCCACAGACCTCTGCCCGCACTAACCTCCCTAATCCTACTTTAGGCCGAGCAGGCTGCGAATATGGCTTTGAGTTTCCTCCGGGCTTTTAACCGTGTTCACCTGGTAGGCTTCAACCATCTTTAAAAGCTCACGGAAAAACCTGTTTCTCAACCTGCGTTTAAACTCGTTTCTAACCAGCAGATGCGGGTTAAAATACCCGTTAGCTTCCAGGATGCTTAAAGCCTCGTCTGCACTTAGCCTACGGACAATCTCAGGGTCGGAGGGATCCCTCTTCAAAACTATGAGCATTTTAAGGGTGGTTACCGGCAAGATTCTTCCCTTACCTATAACCCATCTAAGGTCTACCACGGCTCTGCCCAAACTGTCGAATTCGGCATGCTCAACCAGCCAGGTGAACTCAGGCCAGATTTTGGCTAGGTCAGCTCGAATGTAGAAGTTTTTCTCCGAACTGTAGGCCATGACTTCCTCGTCGAAAATCCTGGCGTAGAACCAGTCGTCGGAGACTACGCGAACCTTCTTGTCGCGGAGAAGCCCGTAGGTGTGGGTGGTTTTCCCCGCTCCCGAGCTTCCCACAATGCATACTCCGCGGCCGTCAACGTCGAGGCAGGCTCCATGAACCGAGTAAATGTCATGTTCATCTTCAAGGATGTCGCCTGCCACGCTCAGGGCCAGAGATTTAATCCACCCGTAATAGTCGAAGTTTAGGAGGAAAGCTGTTTTAGATTGA
The DNA here is from genome assembly GCA_003662515.1 of Candidatus Hecatellales archaeon. Classification (GTDB taxonomy): domain Archaea; phylum Thermoproteota; class Bathyarchaeia; order Hecatellales; family Hecatellaceae; genus B25. The sequence goes on from QMYF01000086.1 coordinate 1,547, forward strand.
GGGTCATAGTATACCTGGCTTTTCCCCTCCTTCTCGTCTTCAACCACGTAGAGGCGGCCGTGGGAGCGCAGGTTCTGCGAGCTGAAGTAAAAGTTTTCCTCCCACTTCTCTTTAACCCAACGGTCTCCGGTTAAAAGCTTGATTACACACCCGTAGATTTCAGATTTAACCTCATAGAGAATTTGGTTTTTATATTGTTCAGCCAGCCTTTCCTTATCCTCTATTGTTATCAGTTTAACAGGGTAAACCATTTTTCCGCCAGCCTTAAAACTTGTATCCCAACTCCTCAAAAACCTTCTTCATGACGAGGCTGTCCTGCTCTAGGATAGGCGATTCCGAAATTATGGTTACATCGAGCTTACGCTTCAAGATTTCTTGGGCTAGAGGCTTGAAGGGTGGCTTATCATGTCTAATCTCAATATGGTTTCTCTCGTTTCCCCCTTCACCTTTCTTCGCCGGAGACCATTCAATCCCCGAAAAGTGGATGTGTAGATGCTTAAGCTTTAACGGCTTAAGCTTGTCGAAGATTTCGCCGTAATCCACCTTTCCAGCCTGCCTGGCATAGATATGAGCGAAGTCTACACAGATGGTGCAGCCTGTTTCCCGGCAGAGGGAGACAAGCTCATCCACCGTTCCAAACTGGCTCACCTTACCTGTGGTTTCGAAGGCTACGTTAGCCTTCTTGACGCCTTTATCTCTAGCCTCATCCATGATTTCGCCGTAACGCTGCTTAACCAGCTTGTAGGCTTCTTCACTGCTTAGATTGCCGTAGTATCCTGCGTGAACCACAACTTCCTGGGCGCCCATGGCTTCAGCCCTCAAAAGGGAATCTACAATCCGTTTCTTGGAGGCTTCAGCCACCTTCTTGTCCTTGGAGCAAAGATTTATGAAGTAGGGAGCATGCACGGAGAGGCTTACGTCAAGCTGGCGGGCAACCTGCCCTGCCTCCCTCGCCCCCTCAACGCTCATAGCCACCCCGCGGACAAATTCCACCTCCATGGCGTTCAAACCGAGTTGCGCCACGGTTTTAATGCCTTCCACCGTAGACTTCTTCGCGGTAACGGTGGGTATGCCCGCCGGCCCCAACCTAACCTTCAACATGGCTTTTCTCCCAAAGCTAGCCTAAACCCTTCCAGGGAAATTAACGTTGTTGCTCTGCTGGAAGTTAAGGCTAAAATAGGGTTTAACCCCTTAGCCTTAGCAGGGGGCCAAGGATGGCTGACGTCTACTTTTTCGACGAGAGAAAGCATTTAAGCGTTCTAGCGGGGCTGGAGAAAATCTTCCATGAGGCAGGCCTAGCCAGCCTGATAAAGGCTGGAGACCGTGTAGCCGTGAAGGTTCACATGGGCGAAAGGGGGAACACCACCCATGTTAGGCCTCAATACGTAGCCAAAATCGTTGAGCTTGTGAAAGGTTTAGGAGGGAAACCTTTCGTAACGGACACCACCACCATTTATCCTGAAGGCAGGTTTAAGGCTTCCCAGTACCTTGAAACTGCCGCCATGAACGGCTTCACCGAGGCCACCGTTAAGGCTCCCATCATCATAGCGGACGGTGAAGACGGCTACAGGGGGGAAAGGTTTCCCGTAAGGAAAACTCTGCCAGGATTCCCCCTCAAAGAGGTGGAAGTTGCGGAGGAAATCTTGAAGTCAGATGTCCTTTTAGTGGTAAGCCATTTTAAGGGGCATCGGATGTCTGGGGTTGGAGGAGCCATTAAACATTTGGCTATGGGATGTACAACCAAGCGGAGTAAGGCTGCCCAGCATGCAGGCCACGGCTTAACCTTTGACCCTTCAAAATGCAACCGCTGTATGGAATGTGTCAAAGCCTGCCCTTACGGGGCTTTGGAAGAGTCGGAGCAGGGACCTGTTCACCTGCCCGAGAAGTGCACCTACTGTTTAACATGCATGTTCACCTGCCCCAACGAGGCCTACAATATCCGTGAAAACGGAAAGGCTCTGTTTCAGGAAGCCTTGGCTCAGGCTGCCTTCGGCGTGGTGGAAGTCCTGAAAAGCCGGGGAATAGAGATAGGCTACCTAAGCTTCCTTCAGGACATAACCCTTTACTGCGACTGTGTGCCTGCAGGCTCGCCTGTGGTGGGAAACATCGGGCTGCTAGCATCCCTCGACCCAGTAGCCTTAGATAAGGCTTCCCTAGACCTTGTAGACCGGGCGAAGCCTCTTCTCGAAGAAGCCTTAAAGGTTTCACCACCCGACATTATAGGGAAAATCAACGAGGCAGACAGCCTCTACCATATTAGGCTGGCCTCCCAGCTTGGACTTGGAGAACTAGAATACAGGCTTATGGAAGTAAAAGTGGAGGAGAGAAAAGAGTAAGGCTGCCGGAGGCACCCTGCTACTCTGTCACGGTTATGGCTTGGGTTGGACATTGAACTTCGCAGGATCGGCAAACTATGCAGGCATCCTGGTTCACCGGGACAGACTTCTTTTCGCTGTAGCCTTCAACATCTTGAAGCTCAAAAACGGACACCGGGCAAACGTCTACACAGGTTCCGCA
>QMYF01000087.1 GCA_003662515.1 Candidatus Hecatellales archaeon
CTCTATAATGTCTGACGCCCATACTCCAGCCCACTTCGCGTCTGGGGTTACCAGCTCTCTGACATGTGCAGCGTTGGCCGAGCCGCTGATTATTACTTGGGCGATATGCATCCCCCAAGGGTCGGCGTCGCAGAAAATGTAGACGGGAAGCCCGAGCTCATCGTTCAGCCGGCGGATAAGGTGGCGGGTTGCCCTTGGAGCCTGCCCCGCGGTGTGAACGAGGATAGCCTTAAACTTTCGGTGAACCTCCTCTTCAAGGAAGCGGGTGAACATGGCGCCTTTCTCTATGCATATCACGATTTCCGCGGAGGTGTCAATAAACTCTGCGGTGGCTAGGGCCGGCCCTATTACGACACCGTCAGGGTGTACTGTTAAATTCAGTCTTCTCCCCTCATAGCGTGGCACAGTATATTCAATTTCCAAGTCGCCGTAGATGGCTGACCGTTCTTCAGGGTAAATGTTGAAGTCCTCCCTCGCGTAGCCTATTACGCTTTCCAGGTCGGTGATAATGTCGTCTGATTCGGCTTGGTCTTTGAAGTCTATTTCGTAGGCTTGAGACATGTAGAAGATGTCTCTCAGCGTGCTGGTTTTACCCTGCTCCATAAGCTGCCTCGCAGTCCAAGCCAGCCAGACTAGCTGGGTGAAAGGCCTTAAGTGGCGTATATTTCTGGCAGTTCGCCTTATCTTCTTGTCTCCCAGCACGTATTGGCGTAGCTCCTCGTCGTAGCGTATGTTGGCTGTGGAGCGGCTGGGCATCTCGATTACAGGGAAAACCCCTGCCTCCATCTGGCTTAGAACCTTTTCGCCTAGCTGGGTTAAAAGCTGCTGGACCGTTTTCTTTTTCTCCTTGACGGAGGCAGCTTTCCTAACCTTCTTTTTCCTCTTCAAGCCCATATTTTATCACGCTCTTTAACAGGGGCTTAATGTCTGGAGGCTTTCTTCCAGCCAGCTCAGCTGAAAACCTGGCAATCTTAGGCAAATATTTTTCGAAAATGTCGAGGCGCTGCTTCTCCTTTTGAACGGCGATCTTCCTTGAGAGGAAGAGGGATAACTCACGGGCGGCTTCCCTCAACCCGTTAAGGATTTCCCTTTCAATTTCAGGAACATCCGCAATAAACTCTTTGCCTACGCTTCGGTAGGGAATCTTCGTGGAGCAAACATGGACGAAGACGGCTACAGGGTCAGTGGAAGGGTCAACCTTATAGTATCTCCAGTTCATAAGCTGGTGGACAACCTTCCATGAGACATCACTAGCTTCATCGTAGAGGAGGGGTATCCTGTTAGCAAACCTGTAGAGGAGAATGTCGCCTGTCCTCGGGATTCCTCCGCCATAGGCTACGGCCACCTCTACGATGAAGGGGTAGCCGGAGTAAACTGAGGGAGGCCTCTGCTTAACCGAGACAAACTCAGGTTTAAGCTCTTTAACTATTCCAGCCTTGAAAAGCTCCACTCCCAGAGGTGAGAGACAGTCGGCGGAGGGAGCTCTAAAGCCGTTAAACTTTTTCATGGCCTTAACCAGACGGACAATCTCGTCGTTGCTGAGCCTTTTAGGTCTCCTCCGCGGGGGAATCCCTGCAAACTCTAGGAATTTCAGGGCGGTGATTCTCCCTATCTTATGGAAGTGTTCTCTCAGGAAGCTTACCATGTCTCGGCACTGGGTGGAGGCAATTATCCGCTTCATGGTTTCAACGTCTATGCCGTAAGGGTGAGGCTTGGTTTCCTCTGGAGGCTTAGGCATGTTTTCGGTTACCCTCTCAAACCGGTAGAGGCGGCCTTTAGGGTCAACGAAGGTTAGGTTGGCGTAAGGTGCTACGATGGCTGTTTGACGGAAGTACTCTAAAATTTTGGGCATAGCTCGGCTGTAGTCTCCTTCAAGCTTGGTTTCGATTATTGTCCCCCTCCAGCCGTCGTGATTGCTGAAAACCTGATGTTTGAGGACAATAGGCCTATTGTTTCTGATGTCAATCATTAACGTGTAATCATGAATACGCTTCCCGTCGGCTGAGGAAACCACCCTCACGGGGCTGTTGGTGGTTATTTGCCCGTAAAGGATGGCCATGGTTCCCCCAAGGCCGAAGGTTCCACGAGTCTGCCTCAGCCGGTATTTTGAACCATAGAAGACCTGGCCGAAGGCCTGAGGGATGTGGCGGGCTGGAACCCCTGAACCGTTATCTTCCACTCTTAAAGTGCAGATGTTGGCTCCTTCCTCCCCCTTCTCGCCGTCGCAGGTCAGCCGGACATAGATGTCTGGAGGCTGCCTTACAAGTTCCCCTGCGTCCAGCGAGTTTTCCACTAGTTCGCGTATGGCTGAGTAGAGGGCTCTGGCAGGATTGCTGAAGCCAGCTATGTCTCGGTTCCTGTAGAAGAAGTCTGCTGGGCTTATCTCGTAGAACTGCTCTCTACTTAGCTGTACAGCCATGGATTATCATCCTGCCCTCCGTTTCCAGCAGGCAGCCTTACGCGATTTTCTTTAACTACAATTTTATTTATATTCGTGAAGCGGCCTTTACGCCCGTTCAGAACCCCTGCAACCATACTTCCATCTATTTTCAATATACATTTAAAAGTTAAGAGGTTTAAGGGGGGAAGCCTACGTTTGTCTTGTTCAAGTTCATGTTAAACTTATATGGTGGGCTCCCAAAGCTTAAGCCTCTCCCTTTTCAGCTCATGTCTCCTCCGGCCTAGCATCCTGTAAACTGTGGAATGTTCGCTTCCAGAGATAAGCTTGTGGACGGCTTCCCTGGCTATAGCCACCTCGTCATGTCTCCCAATAATGGCTACTGTGTGGCCGTAGATGGATATGTCTACACCCGTGGTTTCCTCAATAATCCTCCGCGTCCGCCCCTTCTCCCCGATAATCCTACCCTTAACGCGGATTAGGTTTTTCCTGGAATGGCCAAGCATGCTTCTCAAATCTATAATTTCCAGCAGGTACTCGTCGTCCAGAAGTTTGAGGGCCTTTTCCGGGGAGAAGCCTCTCCCAATAGCCAGCACAATGCTTTGGGCTTTCAGCAGCATGGAAGGGTCGTCCATTTTGGGGGTTGGAAGAATTTCCACCTCGCCGGATTCACTATCTATGAGAAGCTTAACCTTACAGTAGCGTTCTATCTGTCTTTTAACCGAGCCTTTCGGGCCTATGAGGACACCCACCCGCTCCATGGGAATCCTGACGCGGAGTCCCTGGCTCATCCCTCCAAAACCCACCTATAAGCCTCTTCTTCAGGTTTAACTTTAACTCCAAGCTTGGAGAAAAACCTGTTAAGGTTTGCTAGGTCTCTGCGGAGAAGCTGGTCAGCCAACGGATGGCTTAAGAGAACCGCCTGGGAGAGGTCGAAAATGACCGGTTCTCCCCGGTGAAGCATCACATTGTATTCGCTGAGGTCTCCGTGAACCAGCTCCGCCTTCCTGTAAAGCGTTCTCACAGCCTCCAGCAAGGTGAAATAGATTTCTTCAGGGTTTTCCAGCTCCACTTCGCGGAGGAGGGGAGCCGGTATCCCATCTTCCCCGATAAACTCAACCACAAGGATATTGTTCTTTACGGCGTAAGGTTTGGGAACTCGAACCCCAGCCTCATAAGCCAAGGTTAAATTTTTGAATTCTTTTTCAGCCCAAGCGTAGATAAGCTTCCTCGTATCTCTTGAGACACGTTTAAACCTTACGTCTCCCTGAATGTAGGGGAGCATTCCACGCTTGAATTCGGCTGTAACCGTGAGGTATATTTTTACGGCTAACTCTTCACCGTTAGGCCCTAAGGCATAGTATATTTTGGCTTCCTTCCCGCTCTTCACAGCCCCAAACATGTGGTCTATTATTCCCCGGTTAATCAGGCTGTAGAGAGTCATAAGGGTGGGCTTGTCGAAAACCTCTTCGAGGGCAGCCATCTCCTCCGAGCGGTCTCTAATCAGATGTCTCTGCTCTTTCTCCAGCTTCCTCTCCTGGCGGGTAAGCCTCTCCCAAACGGTTTTTCTTCTCTCCTCCAACATCA
>QMYF01000088.1 GCA_003662515.1 Candidatus Hecatellales archaeon
CCCATGGCAGGCCGCCCTGAACCTTCAACCGGCCAAACCATGAAAGCCATCATTGCTGCAAGCCTTCTCTACCTAGCCGACATCCCCGTTCAAACTCCGCCGAACCTTTGGAGGCTGGAAGCCTTAGCTAAGGCTGTGGAGGCTGGGATAGATGATTGGGGTGGAGTTTCCCCTGTTACGCCTGACCATGTTAACCCTGAGAGAGCTTGGCCTCAAATAGGGCTCCTACGCAGGGCTGCCGAGATTTGGGGATTTAAATTTAGGGTTCGCTTGCCCATCTACCCGCGATATGTAGTTCGGGAAACAGATTTCATCCCTGAAGCCTTTCGGGAAGCCGTAGAGAAACTTACAGACAGGCAGGGATACGTTAAGGAGGAATATGGTTGGAGTTAAACCTGCTTAGAGAGAAAATATTTTCAAATCTTGACTCCGTTTTCGCTGAAGCCTTAGACAGGGCTTTAAACGGCTCGGAGCTTACCGTTCAGGAGGGGGAGAGGCTTCTTAAAGCGAAGGGCTTTGAGGTTCACGTCCTTTTGGCGACGGCAGACCTTGTTAGAAGCCTGCGGAAAGGGGAGATAGTTACCTTCGTGGTGAACAGGAACATCAACTTTACCAATGTCTGCCAGGTTAGATGCCGCTTCTGCGCTTTCAGCCGTCCTCCAAGCTCGCCGGAAGCCTACCTCCTAAAACCCGAGGAAATAGGGAGAAAGGCTGCGGAAGCTTGGAAGCTAGGCTGCACAGAAGTCTGCCTTCAGGGAGGCATCCACCCCGAGATAGGGTTAGACTACTACGTTGAGGCTTTGAGGCAGGTGAAGAAGGCTGCCCCTGAAATCCATGTTCACGCCTTCTCACCCATGGAGGTTCACTACGCAGCTGTTAAGGGAGACCTGCCGGTGAGGGAAACCTTGAAAGCTCTTAAGGAGGCAGGTTTAGACAGTATGCCTGGCACGGCTGCCGAAATCCTCGACGACGAGGTTAGGGCTGAAATTTGCCCGAGGAAGCTAGGGGTTGATAGGTGGGTTGAAATTGTGGAGGAAGCCCATAGGCTGGGGATTCCCACCACCTGCACCATGATGTATGGCCACGTAGACTCGGAGAGGCATAGGGCTGAACACCTCAAACTTTTAAGGGAAATCCAGAAGAGAACCGGCGGTTTCACGGAATTTGTTCCCTTAAGCTTTGTTCACCCTAAGGCTCCCCTATTTCTGGAGGGGAAAGCTAAGCCTGGAGCCACAGGCCTTGAAGACCTGAAGCTTCACGCCGTGGCTAGGCTTATGCTTCAAGGCTGGATAGACAACATTCAGGTTTCTTGGGTTAAGCTCGGCTTGAAGCTGGCTCAAGCCGCCCTCTATGCTGGGGCAAACGACCTTGGGGGAACCCTTATCGAGGAGAACATTTCCCGGGAGGCTGGAGCAAGCTCAGGCCAACATCAGCCTCCAGAAGAGCTGATAAGGATTATTAGGGAGGCTGGAAGAATCCCTGCCCAGCGAACCACCACCTACCAGCTAGTGAAAATATATTCTTCTACGTGAGCGGATGGCGATGGAGCGGTGGAGGCTTCTCGACGTCGAGTGGCCTGACAAGCCTTACTACAATCTGGCGGTGGAGGAAGCTATTGCCCTAGCGGTTGAGGCTGGAAAGGCTCCTAACACTTTAAGGTTTTGGAGAAACGACAACACCGTTGTGATTGGAAGACTTCAATGCGTAAGCCTTGAAGTTAAACTTCGGGAATGCTTAAACTATGGGGTTAAGGTGGTTCGAAGGTTTACCGGTGGAGGAGCCGTATACCATGATCTGGAAAACTTGAACTATGCTGTCTCCTTGAGGAGGCCTACCCTAATACCGGGAGATGACGTAGGGTTAGGCTTCAGAAAAGTGGGGGAAGCCGTGGCTTTAGGCCTTAGAAGGCTTGGAGTGGAAGCCTGCTTTGTCCCAGTTAACGACCTTCAAGTGGGAGGAAGGAAAATTTCCGGGATGGCAGGTTCTCTCCTGCAAGGCTTACTTTTCATTCATGGCTGTCTTCTCGTGGGCTCAAACCTAGAGGTACTTTCCAAGGTTCTGAGGATACCCCGGGAAAAGCTGGAAAGCAAGGGGGTTAAGGCTCCTAGGGCGCGGGTCACCACCCTGCGGGATGAGGTGGGAAGAAGCCTTTCCATGGAGGAGGTTAAGGAGGCTTTAGCTTTAGGGTTTGAGGAAGCCTTCAACATTAAGCTTGAAAGGGGGAGGCTTACAAGCTGGGAGCTTGAGAAGGCTGAAGAACTTTACAGGGAGAAGTATTCCACTGTGGAGTGGAATCTTGGACCATGCGTCTTCTGTCCTGAGCGGGATAAAGACCTGAAAATTCTCCGTCAAATAGCCTCGGAAAAATAGGTGTGGGATGGCGGAATGGTTAAACTTTATCATGCCGTTCACAGGTCTCAGAACGGTAAAACTTTGAGGGTATGCCTCTCCGTTGAGGAGGGAAAAATAGTTCAAGCAGTTTTCACAGGGGATTTCTTCGCTGAGCCTTCAGAATCGCTGATAAGGCTTGGAGAAGCCTTGAAAGGTGTAAACTTAAGGAGAGAAGACTTGGAAAAGGCTGTTTCAAGCTTTTTACGTCGAGAAAGGGTTTGGCTGCTGGGGGTGGAGCCAAAGGATTTCGTAGAAGTGATTTTAAAGGCTGGTAAAGTTTAATTTCACCCTTTCAACTTTTAACCATTAACTAAGCAAAAAAGGCCTTTAGCCCTGAAAGGTGGAGGGCCGGTAGTTCAGTGGAATGAATACCCGGTTCGCACCCGGGTGGTCGCGGGTTCGAATCCCGCCCGGTCCACCAGCGAGAGCCGCCTTCCACCCTTCCAAACCTTTAGGATGGTGAAGACTTTGGAGAGAGACTTGGACTTGGAAAGCGTCCTGCTTTCCTTAGAGGGATTCTACTGGCTGGTGAGAACCCTCTCCGAAATGTTGGACGAGTTTAAGGATAGGTCTCCAGCCGCCCTTAGAACCCACGCCTTCCTAGCCTCCAACAGAATTAAGATTATAGCTGAAAACCTCAGGGAGGCATTGAAACGTTTAGGGTTAAATGTGGAGAATAGGCTTGGGGAGAAGGAGCTGGCTGAAAGGGTGGGAATGATAGGTGTTGACCTTCTCAAGGAGTTGAGGGAAGCCTTAGAAAGGCTTACCCGGCTGGCCGGGGACGGAGGAAATCTAGATGGGAAATGGCTTGCCTCCATCCTTCTAAACGCCGTTAGAAGCATAGATTTGGCTTCAGGTTTCATAAGGATTTTCTCTCAAATATTGGAGGCTCAGGGGAAGCCGGAATACCGCCAGCTAAGCTTCATCCTTCAAACGGTTGTCAGAGACCTAGAAATCATTAAAAGCCGACATGAAGAGCTGGCTAGGCTTTTTCATGGTTAGGCCTTCTAAGAAAAGATTTTAAAGTTTCAAAAATATCGGTTTAGTAGGTAGTGACGTTAGCTTTCGGCCTGACGTAGCTGAACTTTAACCTTTTATTTGAGGTGTTAACTGTGGGGGCGGGTGGCTTTAAAATCGTTTTGACTGCCGAGCGATGCCTTATGAGCGATTATCATGGCTCCCTTTTCTTAGGGTTTTGCGCCTGCGCCCCCAAAACCATGTGGCACCCCTTCTTCTACTTCAGGTTTATCTGTCCTTCCGCGCCCACCTATGATGGTGGGAAGGCTAAGCTTGCCCCCTACGGGACGAGGAAAATAGAGGCGGCGCTTTTAGCCTACGGCTTCCTGCGGGAAGACATCGTGGTAGTCCACCCAGACAAGATTAGGAAGTTCATAGGCCCTGAAACTAAGGTTATAGGGATAACCTCAAACGACCCGTTGGGCAGAGGACCTGCCTCCACCACCTTCACCGGGGAAACAGGCTTCTTCGACGGAGAGCCCTACGATGCCTGGAAATTCAGGGAGCTGGTGACGGATCCCTACCTCAAACGTTGGGGAGCCAAAATAGTTGTTGGCGGGCCCGGAGCCTGGC
>QMYF01000089.1 GCA_003662515.1 Candidatus Hecatellales archaeon
GTAATGGTGGTTAAAGCTCTCCAGCGTAAAGGTGAGAGCAGCAAACTTAAACTTGTGGAGGGAGGAATAGCCCCAGAAAACTTTACAGGGAAAATTGTCAGCGAAAAGCCAACCCACATTTTAATGGTGGACGCCGCAGTTTTCGAAGGCGAACCAGGCTCCGTAAGGCTTTTCCCCATCGAGCAGGTTTCAGGCTTAGCCTTATCCACCCACAGGCTTCCCTTAACCTTCCTAGCCGAATACCTTCAACGTTCAATTCCGCAGGTTAAAATCGCGCTGTTGGCTGTTAAACCGGGAAAGGTGGGTTTCGGCTTGAAGCCTTCCCGTAAAATCGTGAAGACGGCTGAAAGGCTGGCTGAAGCCGTTTTTAAGGCCGTGGAAGAGGCTTAAATCGGGCTTTAAACCTTTCTGTGGAAAAATTTTTAAGCCTACTAAAACCCTTAAATTAAACAAACTTTCGAGGCGGATAAAATGGGACTAGAAATCCTGATTTCCCCGCCTTTCATCTTCTTCATCGTGGTTATAGTTTCCATCATAATCTTCCTCATCGGTGGAGCTACAGCGGCTAAAGGCGTCAAAACCTCCGGGAAACTAGCGCCCTACGCCTGTGGAGAAGACTTTCCGCCTGAACGCTTCAGAATAGATGTTCGACGCCTCTTCATCTACGGCCTCTACTTCCTCATCTTCGATGCCTTTGCCCTGATCTTCGCCCTATCCTTCGCCAGTCCAGGAATGTTCCCCATAATTTTCGCTGTGGTGGCTCTGGTAGCAATTCTTGTCATGATTCCGGTTAAATGGTATGGTTAAAGAGAGATAAGGGAGGATGACAGATGGCTTTAGGACTGGTGAAATGGGCTCGAATTAAGTCTCCTTGGATACTTCACTTCAACACAGGTGCCTGTAACGCCTGCGATATTGAGGTTTTAGCCGCTTTAACCCCAAGGTTCGACGTAGAGAGGTTTGGCATCCTCCTTAAGGGGAGCCCTCGACATGCCGACGTAATGGTTGTAACAGGCTCGGTGACCAGGCAGATTAGAGACAGACTTGTTAGGGTTTACGAGCAGATGCCTGAGCCAAAATTTGTGCTGGCTGTTGGGAACTGCGCCGCCACAGGCGGAGTTTTCCAGCAATGCTACAACGTTTATGAAGGTATAGACAAGGTTATCCCTGTTGACGTTTATGTTCCCGGTTGCCCTCCAAGGCCTGAAGCCATAATTTACGGTGTGGTTAAGCTTTTGGAGAAGCTGGCTAAATCTTAAAACGTGTTGAGGTGTGAAACCCATGGCTGGAAAAACCAGTCTTGAAGAGGCTGTGGAGAAGCTTAAGGCAGGGATAGGCGCTGAAAATGTTCTTGAAGTTAAATATCAGCCGCCTCGCAACGTTTTCGTCCTCGTGAAAACTGAGAAGCTTAAAGATGCTGTATCCTATATTATGAAGAACCTTAACTACCAGTATGTTATAACCATCACGGGAGTAGACCTGATAAAGCAGAACCAGATGGAAGTGATTTACCATTTAACCGACTATTCTAACACGATTTCGCTGAGGGTTAGAATTCCCAGAGACAACCCGAAGGTTCCCACCATCACCGACATTATCCCAGGGGCAACCCTCTACGAGAGAGAGGTTCACGACATGTTTGGAATAGTGTTTGAAGGCCATCCAAACCTCGTGAAACTTCTTCTCCCAGACGGGTGGCCTGAAGATTTGCATCCTCTCCGTAAGGATGTAACCGTTCAGCAGATTAGGGAGAGATTAGAGGAGGAGAGGAAGAAAGGTGTCCGGGGAATATGAGCCTGAAAGCATATTTGAGATTCCGGTAGGCCCCCAGCATCCAGCCTTAAAAGAACCCATCCTGCTACACTTTAAAATTGAAGGAGACATAATAGTTGACGTTATCCCAAGGCCAGCCTACACCCATAGAGGCATAGAGAAGGCTACAGAAGCCAGAAACTACATTCAAAACATTTACCTCTGCGAGCGGGTATGCGGAATCTGCAGCTTCATCCACACACTCGTCTACACTCAGGGTGTTGAAAGGCTGGCGGAAGTTGAACCTCCTCCAAGAGCCAAATATATCCGTGTAATAGTCTCAGAGTTGGAGCGTATCCACAGCCATGCTCTCTGGCTTGGCGTGGCTGCCCATGAGCTAGGCTTCGACACGCTCTTCTACTATATTTGGCGTGACCGAGAATTGGTGATGGACCTCCTAGAACTGATTACCGGGAACAGGGTTAACTATGCCATGTCCACGGTTGGAGGGGTTCGGAGAGACATAACCGACGAGGTTGCCCACCAAATCAAGAAGGGCATGAAAATCTTCAGGGAACGGTTGGACGTTTACACCGAGGTGGTGGAGCAGGAGCCAACTCTAAGGAAGAGAGTGGTTGACGTTGGAAAGCTTTCACCCCACGATGCTGTGGCGTTGTGTGCTGTAGGCCCAACCCTCAGAGCCACTGGCGTTAAGAGGGATGTGAGGGCAGACGACCCCTACCAGGCTTACGATGAAATACCCTTCAACGTGGCCACCTACCACACAGGCGACGTGCTCGCCCAAATCGTTGTAAGAGTTCTCGAAATGTATGAGGCAGCTAACATTATTGATTACGCTCTAGACCATATGCCTGGAGGTCCCATCAGGGTTAAGGTTCCATGGAATATTGCTCCCAACGAGGTTATTAGCCGGGGTGAAGCTCCAAGAGGCGAACTCTTCTACTACTTTAAGAGCAACGGGACGGAGAAGCCTGAAAGAGTTAAGATTAGAACGCCTACGCTGGCCAATATTCCAGCTGTAAGACAGATGTTGCTGGGATACCACATAGCGGAGATACCCATAGTCTTCGCTTCAATTGACCCCTGCCTAAGCTGCACAGCCCGCTTCTCCTTCATAGATGTTAAGACAGGTAAGAGTTGGGTTTGGGATAGAGAACAGCTTAGGAGGTATAGTTTGAAATGGTATGGGAAACAGTAGCGGGAGCAATAGAACTCCTAGTGTTTCCAGGCCTCCTATTCATATTTTGGCTCTCCCTCTTCTATGAGTGGGTAGACCGGAAATTCTACGCTAAACTTCAGTATCGTTACGGGCCTCTCCATACAGGCCCCAAAGGCTTCCTCCAGCCTTTCGCAGACTTCGTGAAGCTTATGGCTAAGGAGGATATTGTTCCCGCGGCTGCCGACCGCTTCCTCTTCACCCTAACACCCATCATGGTTTTAGCCTTATCCCTCTACGCCCTATTCTATGTTCCCATGGTCCCCATTGTGAGGAATGTTGCCCTAGGAGCCTTCGAAGGCGACATAATCCTCGTCCTCTTCATCCTAACCATGATAGGCTTCCTTAAGTTCCTCGCAGGCTGGGGTTCAACCAACAGGTTTAGCGCTGTGGGAAGTGTACGTGTAGCCTTCCAGCTTTTAGGCTACGAAATCCCGCTGGCCATAGCCCTCCTAACAGCAGCCATGGCTGCAGGAACCTTCAACATAAGCCTAATAGCCCAGAAAATTGTTTCAGAACCCATTATTGGGGCAGCCCTCCTGCCAGCCCTAGCCATAGCCGTAGTATGCTTCCAGGCTGAGCTGGAAAGAATACCCTTCGACATTCCCGAGGCTGAGCAGGAAATAGTGGCAGGCTGGCTCACCGAATTCAGCGGGAGAAGGCTTGCCCTCTTCAGGTTTGCCACAGACGTAGAGCTAGTTTTGGCAGCCGCCTTGATGGCGGCTGTCTTCCTCGGAGGCCCCTACGGGCCAGCTATTCCGCTTATCCCCGTCCAAGTCTCCTACTTCCTCTGGTTCCTGTTTAAGGCCACCATCCTAGTGTTAGTCCTCTCCAACATTCGAGCGCTCTTCGCCAGGCTTAGAATAGACCAGATGGTTCACCTCTCCTGGCGCTACCTTATCGTGATCGCCATCATCGAGGCTGTTTTCATCCAGTTCCTCCTCGTCATGGGGGTGATTGGTTAAATGGCTATGGAA